>CAMBSL010000001.1 GCA_945870455.1 Pirellula staleyi DSM 6068
CCGCCCGACGACGCAACTCCCGAAGTGGTGGGGGAGCATTTGAATCGCTTGGCCCAGCGCGCTTGGCGACGGCCTGTGGAGAAGGATGAGTTGGAGGACTATCTGCAATCCTACCGAGACGAACGCGAGGCGGGCGAAACGATGGCCGATGCTTATCGGATCGCGATGCAGGGTGTGCTGACGTCCAGAAACTTCATCTATCTCGTCGAGGGTGATCCAGCGGCTCGCGAACGACTCACGGACTGGGAGCTCGGCTCGCGGCTCTCGTACTTCCTATGGAGTTCGATGCCCGACGACGATCTCTTTACCGCTGCCCAAAATGAAAAGCTCAATGGCGAGGGCCTTGAGAATGAAGTAGATCGAATGTTGAAAGACAGCCGAACCAATCGCTTCATCTATGACTTTACGCGGCAGTGGCTGCAACTGCACCGCGTGGGCATGTTCCCGCCAGATAAGAAGCTGTACCCTGGCTACGACGACTGGCTTGAGACGAGTATGCGGGCCGAGCCGGTCGAGTATTTCCGCGAGATGTTCGCGAGGAATTTGCCCATCAACGGCTTCCTCGATTCCGAATGGACCATGGCCAACGCTCGGCTCTGTGATTTCTATGGACTGCCGGAGCTGAAGACCGACGGCTTCCAGCGAGTCTCGCTCAAGCCGGAGGACCATCGCGGCGGTCTGCTCACGATGGGCGCGGTGCTCGGGTTGACCTCGGACGGAACGCGCCACCGCCCGGTGCATCGTGGCGTCTGGCTCAGCGAAGCGATCTTCAATAAGACTCCGCCTTCGCCACCGGCCAATGTGGATCCGATTGAGCCCATTCCGCCTACAGGAACCAAGGTCACGATCCGCAAAAGAATGGAAGCGCACGCCAAGAACGCGAGTTGTGCCGCTTGCCATCGCAACATCGATCCGCTGGGACTGGCATTTGACCAGTACGATGCCATCGGCCAGTGGCGCACTCGCGAGCAGGTTCAAACGGGTGTCGGTGAGGATCCATTGGTGGACGCTTCCGGCGTGATGCCCGACGGCCGTCCGTTCACCCATTCCGTCCAATTCAAACAACTCCTGCTTGAGGACCGCGACAAGATCGCGAGAGCTTTCATCGAACAACTCTGCACCTACTCCCTCCGCCGCGTGCTGACCGTGGATGACTCGGATAACATCAAGTTGATTGAAGAAGTCGCGAAGAAGAACGATTATCGAGTCAAGGACATCGTGCGTGCGGTGGCCTTGTCGGAGCTGATGAGGAAACGCTAGCGCTAGTTAATGGTTCTTTGTTCCTAGTTCTTTGTTCACAGAACGACAGGTACCAGAGCACCAAGCACCAAGCACCAAGAACCAAGAACCAAGAACCAAGCACCAAGCACCAAGCACCAAGAACCAAGAACCAAGAACTAAAAACTAAAAACTAACAATGCCCATCCGACGCTTTGAAGACATAGAAGGCTGGCAGTTGGCGCGTGAGCTGACGAAGCGAGTCTATGCAGTGGCGATGCGCGGAGCGTTTGCGAAAGACTTCGGACTACGGGACCAGATTACCCGTGCGTCCGGCTCGACCATGCACAACATCGCGGAAGGATTCGACGGAGGGAGCAATGCTGAGTTCGTCAAGTTTCTACGCTACTCGCAGCGTTCATGCTCTGAGATTCAAAGTCAACTCTACATCGCTTTAGATCAGGGCTACATCTCGCAGGATGAGTTCGACTCCATATACGAACAAGTGGCGAAGACACACGCCAAAGTAGGCGGCTTTATTCGCTACCTATTGAATACCCTCAACCAAGCACCAAGCACTAAGAACTAAGAACTAAGAACTAAGAACAAGGAACAAGGAACAAGGAACCATGAACTACCCCTCCCAATCCTGGTTGATCGACCGCCGACACGCGCTGCGCGCTTTGGGGACTTGCGTCTCGCTTCCCATGCTGGAATGCATGACCCCGCTCAGAGCGGCCGAGCAACAGTCCGCCGCGCCTCGGCGCAGCGCATTCATCTACCTCGCAAACGGCGTCCATTCGCTGAACTATCAGATCACCAAGCCGGGTAAAGACTATGACTTTTCCCGATCACTCAAGCCTCTGGAAAAGCACCGCCGGGTCATCACGCCGATCAGCGGTCTGCATCATCCGGGAGCCATCAGCCATCATCACAACTGTATTTCGGTCTGGCTGACCGGTGGAAAACTTGGCCCTTCGGATCGCAATACGATCTCCGTCGACCAGAAGATGGCACAAGTCACTGCGGAGCATACGCGATACCCCTCGATGGAGATCGCGCTTACGCAGGGCTCCCTCGCCTGGACTTCGGATGGGGTCCAACTTCCCGCGTTGCGTCGTTGCAGTGAAATCTTCGCGTCGCTGTTCGAGGAACCTATAGGGGGCATAGCATCCCAGCGGCGAGCGCTTCGCCGAAAAGCCAGCGTTCTCGATGACAACCTCGCGGAAGTGAGTCGGCTTGAGCAGAAGATGGGAGCTGCCGACAAAGGACGCCTTGACCAATACCTCACTTCGGTCCGTGACGCGGAGATCCGTACGCGGCGGGCCGATGCCTGGCTCGACACGCCGCTGCCCGCCATCTCGGAAGCCGACCGCAAACGCACCGGCCGCGACATTGCCGCCACGATGGCGGGCGACTATTTCCGGACCGTCTATGACCTCATGGTGCTAGCCTTCCAGACAGATGTGACGCGAGTGGCCACGTTCAGTCTGGGAGGCGAGGGGGATGCCTTCGCCATTCCAGAGATCGGCATCACGGAGTCGCGGCATCAGCTCAGTCACCATGGCGGCGACGCCGGCTACATCGAGAAGCTCACCAACTACGACACCTTCGCCATCGAACAGTTCAGCTACTTCCTCTCACGACTTGAGGAGACGAAGGACGTCAACGGCCAGCCGCTCTTGGGCTCCACGATGGCGCTCTTCGGCAGCGGCATGTCCTACGGCCACAGCCACGGTAACGCCAACCTCCCACTAGTGCTCGCTGGCGGTTCGGACCTCGGCCTCAAGCACGGCAGCCATCTCGACTTCAATCAGGGCCACTTCAACGGATACCAACTCGATAAGCCCGGTGAGCACTACGGGCTCTGCAGTCGCCCCGCAAACCCGGACGCCCACATGAGCAACTTGCTGCTCCTGATGGCCCAACGCATGGGTGTGGAGACCGACGCATTTGGCGACAGCAATAAGGTGATTGACCTATGAAGAAGTTATTTGTACTTGGTTCTTGGTTCTTGGTTTACTCGTTCCTTGTTCAAGCGACCGCCTTTAGCGAGGAACCAAGAACGAAGAACCAAGAACCAGGAATCGAAGTCTTCCGGCCCGAGGTGGGGAAATTTCCTCCGCTGGAAAAGTCGCTCTCTTATCGAGGCGAACTGGTGTTCGTGGATCATGCCAACCGCCGCGGCAGCGTCCGCGTGCAAGGAGCGGGGATGTTTTTTCGAAACGATCCCCATCCCTTCGCCATGTTGCCCTACGGCATCATCCGCTATCACGGCGCACCAGCGGACCTGCGCGACATCCCGCTCGGCACCGTGATGCATGTCCGAGCCTTCCTCCCGCCGGACCCGAAGACATCCTCTGTGCCGGTATTGCCAATAGACAGTAGGACGAAAGACGCGAACCACAACCGTGGACCGGGTATCTTCCCCGCCGAGAACCACGTCCTGCTCCTAGAAGACGAGCCCAGCCACTGCCTTCGCGAGGGAAAGGTCTGGAAGCTCAAAGAAGTGGACCTCAAAAATTTGCAGGGTACGATCGTCGCCAGCCTCGAACCAAAGCAAGCCGGAGACAGCAAGTCGACCGAGGAAAAGATGACCTGTGATGCCGCCACCCGTATCTGGCGAGGTCGCGAAAGCCTCAGCATGGAGGAACTCGTCGCCGAAGGCGCGTGGCCTGCAGAAGGGAAAAAAACCCTCGGTGGCCAGGCCGTCTTGCTCGGCATCACCTGGAAACCCACACCGGATGGCGTGTTCACCCGGTTCCACATCTCGGACATCTGGCTGGACGACGACGCAATGCAACGCGCCGCCCGAAATCAAACCGCAGTGCACAAGGCCTTCATCCGTAGCCGTTGGATGCCCGCCTGGATCGACGCCGTCGAGTATGGCAAGTTCGGTCGCGCGACCGTGATCGCAACTTTGTTCGGTGGCATGGACGCAACGCTTTACGCCGATTTCAAAAAAGATGTCTCCGCCACGATGAATGCATCCGAGAACACGTTGAAGCACCTGGGCGGGGATTATGGCCCCGCGCACATGGCATCCAAAGGCCCCATCGTCGAAGTTATCAAGTCGACTGGCGAAGTGCCTCTGGGAAGCAGTGGCATTCAAATCCGTTTTGAGACAGACCTCATCATCGAAGGCATCCGTCCGGGCAGAGTCGTCCGTGTCTGTCCCGCCAGTTGGCCCCAGGTCAACGTGCCTCGGGAGGAATTCCTGGGCGATGGTAGCCACGAAGACCGCTTCCCGACCCCGGCCATCTTCCCGAAATACTAATGTATCTTCGTGTATCTTCGTTCTTGGTTCCTCGTTCTGAGTTCTTCGTTGCCCAGCAAGACGACGAACATCCAAAATTGGAAACCAAGAACCAAGAACCAAGAACTAAGAACTAAGAACTAAGAACTAAAACATGAAACACATCATCGTACTCCTTGCCGCCCTGCTGTTCGCGCCGCTGGAGGCACACGCCGACGTTCGAGTCGAAACCGTGATGGTTTCGATGCGAGACGGCGTCAATCTGGCGACCGACATCTATCGTGACGACACGACGAACGTTGCTCCGGTCGTGTTAATGCGAACCCCTTACAACAAGGTTCTCGCCAAGGGAGCGGCGGAACGGTTCGCGGCCGCAGGTTATGTTGCCGTCGTCCAGGATTGCCGCGGCAAATTTGCGTCGGAAGGAGTGTTCAGTCCCTACAACAACGAAGGTCAGGATGGATTCGATGCGATTGAGTGGATCGGAAATCAACCATGGTGCAAAGGTCGTATCGGGATGTGGGGCAGTTCGTACGTCGGTGCGACGCAATGGCAGGCAGCCGTCGAGCATCCACCCAAGCTGATCACGATTGCGCCGTCTGCTACCTGGAGCAGCTTCTACCGCAACCTGTATCTGGGCGGGGCCGTGCGGTTATCGTTGATTTCAAGCTGGCTGGCTGGCAACACTCCTAAACCAGAAGGTGTACAACCGTCGGATATGAATGAAGCGCTCTTGCGGCTACCGCTGAGCGATGTCGATGAGGCGATCGGCTGGACAATGCCATGGCTGGATGCGTACCTCACTCATCCTGAACCAAATGGATTTTGGAAGCGACTGGATCTGACAGACGAACTGCCCAACTTGAAGATGCCCGCATTGCATTTCGTGGGCTATTACGACTTCTTCTCGCGTGAGTCCGTGGGAAATTTCATGATTATGCAGCAGGCTCGCGATCCGCAAACGCGCAAGCAACAACGACTGGTTCTCGGTCCGTGGGATCATGGCACCGTTGGCAAGGCGACAGTCGCCGAAGTTGATTTCGGTCCTGCTGCTGCAGTAGATACTTTCGCAATTCAAATGGACTGGTTCGATCGCCATCTCAAACAGGATCCCGCCGCGATCGCCAAGCCGTTTCCGCCCGTGCAATATTTCTCTATGGGGGACAACGTATGGCATGACGCGACGACGTGGCCGCCCGAAGGCTTCTCAGCGACATCGTTCTACCTTCACTCGGACAGCAAAGCGAACACTCGTAGCGGCGCCGGCAAGTTGAACCGCGAAAAACCTGCTGGCGAAGAACCTGCCGATAGGTTTCAAGCGGATCCGGCGAATCCTGTGCCAGCCTGCCCGGTCACGGACACGCGTCCGATGAAAGCTGCGGTATGGGGACCGGTTGATCAGAGTGCGCTCGAAGACCGAGACGACGTGCTTGTCTATACAAGCGACGTGTTGACTGAGCCGCTCCGCTTTGCCGGCAATGTCGAAGCGAAGCTGTTTGTGAGCGCCGACACTCCGGATGCGGATTGGGCCGTCAAGCTGGTCGATGTACGACCGGACGGTTTTGCTCAAAATCTTGCCACCGGCATTCTTCGAGGCCGATATCGAGATTCGTTGCTTAAACCATCGCCTCTGCAACCCGGCAAAGTGTACGAGATCACGGTGGATCTCGGTCCTTGTGCCGCGACGATTGCGAAAGGACATCGACTTCGAGTCGACATTTGCGGTTCCTTGTTCCCGCTGTACGATCGAAATTCAAACACTGGCGAAGGCCCGTTCGGTGCCAGCACTTTGATCTCGACGGAATCGGTCTATCACTCGTCGTTAAAAGCGTCTCGGATTGTGCTGCCAGTAAAACAGTAAACCGGAGATTCCCAACTCCCATTACTTCATCAATCATCAATCATCAATCATCAATCATCAATCATCAATCATCAATCATCAATCATCAAACCGTAGGATGGCCCTCCCGGGCCGTCGTTCCGTTCAACGACACCACACTTGCACTCCGTGCAATGCCGACGGCCCGGAAGGGCCGTGCTACGGGGGGACTGTGGTCATTTCTTTGAGCTGTCTATGGCTGATGGCCGTGTGCGTACTATGCTCCGTTACTGCGCCGAGTGTAACTGCGTCAGACCTGCCTATGCCGATTCGCGAACTGATCCAGCGAACATGTTTCGACTGCCATGACGGCGCATCGGCAGAGGGTGGACTGGACCTCACGTCACTGACCTTCGATCTGGCTGACAGACGACTGCGTGAGCGTTGGATTCTGATTCATGATCGTGTCAAGTCAGGTGAGATGCCGCCTGTTGGTTCGAGTCTCACAGACGGTGAGCGAAAGTCACTGGTGAAGTCACTGCACGACTTCGTTGCAAAAGCAGACGGTGAGGATGTTGTGGCCAACGGTCGCGGGCCCTTGCGACGACTCACACGAGATGAATACGAACAGAATCTGCGGGACGTACTCCAACTTCCACTGCTGGATATTCGCGACATGCTGCCGGAAGATCGTGAGGCCCATCGGTTCAACAAGACCGCATCCGCACTCGACATGTCACGCGTGCAGTTGGCTGCTTACCTCGATGCCGCCGACGCGGCGTTGCGACAGGCGATGGCTGGCGGACCGGAGCCGCCACCTGTCACCAGGTATCGCGCGGCAGGGACACAGCTATTTTCGGCCACCAACACTTTTGGTGAACGCGAAGCAATGTTCTTTGCGAAGGACAATAAGGGTGTTGAAGCGAAGGAACTCGACAAACTGAAAGACGATCCGGCACTGGAACTCGCGCTGTTTCGGTCAGCTCATTGGCCCTATTTTGGATATCCTCGCGGCTTCGTTGTTGGCAAGAACGTAGAACGGCCTTTTCAGGCCGTCCTAGAACGTGCAGATAGGACGGCCTGGAAAGGCCGTCCTACGGAATACTTCGAGTACCGAGTCCGCTTTTCGGCCCGGGCCGTATTGCAGACCGAAGGGTATCAGCTAAAGCCGTCAACCGATCCGGTGCCGATGACGTTTCGCGCGCGAAAGCCGTCTGGCCCGGATGTCTCTGGCGATGTTCGGGCAACGGGTGGCATCATCGACATTCAGCCCGAGCCCAGAGTTTACGAGACCACCATTCGTTTGCTACCGACGGAGACATTTGAGTACAGCCTGTTAGGTCTGCCAGTCCCACTGGCTCGCAATGTCAACGGTGGCCCGCCGACATATCGTTATCCGCCGTTTCCCAATGATGGCCAACCGGGAGTTGCCTTTCAATGGCTGGAAGTTGAAGGACCGATCGGGGCGGAATCATGGCCGCCGCCGTCACACCGCGTTTTGTTTGATGACAGTGGGATAGGCTTCCAGCCTGTCGATAATCCGAATAATCCTGACAGGCAGGATGCCTATCCCACGGAAGCCAAACGCCTGCTTCGGCGCTTCGTTGAGATCGCTGCTCGCGAACCAGTACCGGAAGACGCATTGCTGCGGTTCGAACAACTCATTCTCAAGCGACTCGAGCAGGGAAGCTCGTTCCCAGAGGCGATGCTCGTCGGCTATAAGGCCTTCCTGAGCTCCAGCCACTTCCTCTATCTGCGTGAACCCGTAGGACGGCCTTTCCAGGCCGTCGAAAACAACGTGAGTGTACGCGACGGCCAGGAATGGCCATCCTACGCCATCGCATCACGGCTATCGCACTTCCTGACGAATACCAGACCCGATGCAACGCTCATGGCACTTGCCGCGGCCGGAAAACTCCGCGACGCCAAGACGCTCCGCGGCGAAACCGAACGACTGATCGACAGCCCCGGCTTCGATCGCTTCGTTCAGAACTTCACCAACTACTGGCTCGACCTGCGAAACATCCGCCGCGACGAGCCCGACATTCGGCTGCACCCTGAATATCGCTTCGATGATTACTTGATCGAATCGATGCAGCGCGAGACCCAGACATTTTTTACTGCGATGATTCGAGACAACCTGCCGTCGAGTGTGTTGATCGATGCGGACTTTGTGTACGCAAATGATCGGCTCGCTCGGCACTACGGATTGGTACCGGTCATGGGGTCGGAGATGCAAAAGATTGTATTGCCCAATGACAGTCCCTACGGCGGTCTGTTGACGCAGGCGGCTATTCTCAAGGTGACCGCCAACGGCACATCGACGTCGCCGGTCATCCGCGGCGCGTGGATCATGGAGCGTTTGATCGGCCAGCCACCCCCGCCTCCGCCAGCGAGCGTCCCTGCTGTCGAGCCGGACATTCGCGGCGCGAAGACCATACGCGAATTGCTGGCTCTTCATGCTAAATCGGAATCGTGTGCCGGTTGTCATGCAAGGTTTGATCCCGTTGGTCTGGCATTGGAAAACTTCGACATCCTCGGCGCCTGGCGAACACGCTATCGCGGACTCGAAGCGGGCGAACGCATTACCGGGATAGACCGTGCCGGCCACGATTTCGCCTATGCACTTGCTGAACCAGTGAACGCCAGCGGTCAACTGCTGGACGGTCGACGCTTTCAAGACATCCACGAACTGAAGGCCATTCTTGCAGGCAATCCTCGACAATTGGCTCGCAGTCTTCTGCATCAATTCACGCTGTATGCGACCGGAACTCCGGTGCGATTTGCGGATCGTGCCGAAATCGAATCGATCCTCGATGGCTGCGAAGCAGATAGCTACCGTGTCCGTGATCTTGTGCATGCATTGGTGCAGGGCAGTATCTTTGTAGGACGGCCTTTCCAGGCAGTCGAGAATAACACAAGAATTCAAGAATTACACGAATGATGTTAGTTCGCAATGAAGAGCGACGGCCTAGAAAGGCCGTCCTACATGGGCAAATCAATCGCCGTCGGCTTCTTCGCGGTGCGGGAGTCACGCTTGCGCTACCGTTTCTGGACAGCCTGCGTTCGGTTTCAGCGAAGCAACCGGATGCAGAACGGCCGCGGCGGATGCTGTTGATCTCGAACAATCTTGGCGTGTTGCCCAAGCCGTTCTTTCCCGAGGGGACGGGACGAGACTACGCACTCTCGCCGTACCTCGCTGATCTGGCCGAGTTCCGCGATGACTTCACGGTGATCAGTGGCCTCTCACATCCTGATGTAGACGGTGGTCACAGCACGGAAAACTGCTTTCTCACCGCAACGCGTGGTCCGACCAAGAGCGGCTTTCGCAATACGATCTCGGTCGATCAATTTGCCGCTGAACGGCTTGGCCCGGTGACTCGGTTTCCCACGCTCAACCTGGGCGTGAACATCGACAAGGCGAACCGCAGTCTTTCCTGGACGCGCGACGGCGTCTTGCTGCCCGCCGAAGATAGTGCCTCTACTCTGTTCCGCAAGATGTTCGTCCAGGGCGATCAGGCTGCAGTCGAGCGCCAGCTCCATCAACTTGACGAACGAGGCAGCATTCTCGATACGCTGCTGGATGACACGCGGCAGTTCCGCAGCAACCTTGGTCGCGACGATCAAGCACGGCTCGACCAGTACCTCACATCCATCCGCGAAATCGAAGAGCGACTGCAGACCGCTCGTCAGTGGGAACTGCATACGAAACCGACAACCGATCAGCAACCACCGGATGACATTCGCGACCAGAAGTTGTTCTTCGAGAAGTTCGACCTGATGCTGTCGATGGCGCGGCTGGCGCTGGAGTCGGATTCGACGCGGATTGTCACGCTGATGGTCGATGCCTTTGCGACTCCGGTCTTCAAACTGCATCCCGATCAGAACACGACCGATGGCTACCACAATCTTAGCCATCATGGTCAGTCAGAATCGAAGGTCCAACAACTCATCGACGCCGATCACCGACAAATGACGCTGCTCCGAAAGCTGTTCGGACAGCTTGCCGAAACCCATGAAGGAGAAGAACGGTTGTTGGACCGCACGATGATCCTGTTCGGCAGCAACATGGGTGACGCCAACACGCACGACAACACGAACCTTCCGATTCTGCTCGCTGGAGGCGGCTTCCAGCACGGCCAGCACCTCGCCTTCCGACGGGATCACAACAAACCGCTGTGCAACCTTTTCGTCACGATGCTGCAGCACCTTGGCATCGAGGAAGACACGTTTGGCAGCAGCACTGGCACATTGAACGAGTTGAATTCATGATACACCTCACCGTCGAAAACAGGATTGATGATTGTCGATTGAGGTTTGCTGATTTCCGAAGTACAGGTGCTCGCTGTGTCGGGCGTTGGCAACTACGGCCCTTGCCCCATCGCCAATCAAAGATCAGAAATCAACAATCATCCATCACTCCAACTGCCGCGAATCGGCCCAGGTCTTCCAATTCGTCTCAAAAGACATGTAACTTGATGTTCTTCATCGCCTTGCTGCTTGCACCGATCGATGTGATTCAGGCTCAAGACGCTATCCCTGGAAATACCGACCGATCCACCATCGCGGCTCTCTTTGCAAAAGGGGCGGACCATGGCGGCACGGTGACGATTCCTCCAGGTGACTATTACCTCGACGGTACTGAACCAATTCCGCTGGCTTCACGCACCACCGTGTTTGCGTATGGAACGCGGTTTCATCTGCCTGAGAAGCTCGGTGATCAGGCTCGGGCGGTTGTCTTCGCTGGTGAGAACGTGAGCGACTTTCGCTGGTTTGGTGGTCACTTTGTCGGACGTGTGTTTGACCCGGACAGGACAGACAATTCATGGGAACCGAACGCGAACACCCGAGGCATCCTGATCACCACCACTTCCGGCGGCGAAACTGCCAACCTGACCTTTCGCGATGTTAGTTCGGATAGCATGGCCGGCGCGGTCATCACGGTTCTAGGCGCTGCGAAGCCGGGCAGTGATCGACAGATCGACACTTATGCCCGCAACGTGACCGTAGAGAACTGCACGCTTGAGCGCAGTGGCAAGTTCATGTGGGACTACGGTTATCTCTGGCAGATCACCGTCTGGCCAGAAGATTACAACGAAGCCGAACGGGCGCTCGCCGCGAAATATTTCCCGCCGGAATATATCCGCGGACCGGTTCGAATGAAGCAGGGTGACGACCGCGTCTACTTCGTCAATGCGAAACCCCTCCCAATGTCGGAGCGAGATTATCGGGGACAGCAATCGCTTTGTTTCTACGATGATGATCTTCCGTCGAACATTGTCAGAGGCCGGCAGTATTTCATTGTGGCGAGCGAACCTGAATGCATCCGTATTGCGGACCAGCCAGGCGGCACGCCGATCCAGTTCGCCAGCGACTCCGGGGTAAACTCAAAGCTGATGGTTCCGTTGTTTAATGCTCACCTTGCACTTTACGCGCCGAAGGGAAGCGGACCGGGCAAAGGTGCACTGGACCTTGTTGGCTGCGAGGCTGTGATTGTGCGAGGCTGTCGGCTCAGCGCGCTCGGCGACACGATGCACATTCAAAAAAGCCAGAACATTGTCTTCAGTGGCAATCACATCACCGGCTCGCGGATGGGTGCGTTTTTTCTGGCCGAGTACTGTCGCAACGCGGTCGTGACCGGCAACACTGTCGATGGCACCAACGGCTCGCGGGTGATCAGCGTTGAGAAGTCCTGCGAAGATGTGACCATCGTTGGCAACACCTTCCGCAATGGCGGCCGGGGTTCGTGGATCAATCAGCCGAGAAACTTTGTGCTGGCGGACAACATCTTTGTCAACAACACGACCAAGTGCGAACATGACCCGCGTCGCGGACGACGCAGCTTTGTCACCGGCGACTATGAAGAATATGCGGAACTCTATTTCACGACTCACGAACCAAACGGTCGCTACGGCAACGTCACGGTTCGCGGCAATATCTTCAGCAGCGGCGACAAGGCCTCGCACGCCATCACCTTCGCCCCCGGCGGCGACACGCTGCTCCTGACCGACAACATCTTTCGGGGCAAGGTCCGCACCATCGCGCCGGCCACCGGCTGCACGAACGTTACGGTCCGCCAAAACGTGGGCGCGATATTTATGAACGAAATGAACTCACCATGAACGGCCACTGAGCAACTCGTATCGAGTCATGCTGGACATAGCGAATTGGCCATGTTGCTTCAGCTAGTTGGTGGCATGCTGAACGACATTAGCATTTTTCTGCTTCCGAACTTCGTTCAGCCTGTCGGTGTCGAGCAGTGCGGCTTGCATGCGGTTAGTCGGTCGTCCGCGTCAGGTTTGCTCGTTGCAATGCAGTTTGCTCGACGGCCTCGACTTGCTTGTCGATGAGTCCAGCGTAGGTCTGACAAAATTGTGTGACCGAATTTCTCATATACGGAATGTGGGTGAATCACTTGTAAGGTAAAATTGTTGGAAAGTTCAGATTGGTAATCATTGGAGATCTAAATGTCGAATTCATCGCTATCTCGAAGAACCTTCATCGCATCGACGCTGGCAGGAGGCTCGGTGCTGGGCACATCGTTGCCGGGAGTTTTCTTATCGCCTCAAACGGCAGTGGGACAGGATAAGCCTCCTCAAAAGGTCGAACGCATCGGCATTGGTGCGATTGGCCTGCGATACCAGGGGAGTGTGATTGCGAATAAAGCGCAGTTGTACGGTGATATCGTTGCCGTCTGTGATGTTGATCGCAACGTCCGCGATCAGGCAAAGGCTGCCTTTGGAAGTACCCCACATAGCAGCGAAGACTACCGCGAGTTGCTCGCTCGCAAAGATGTCGATGTCGTCACGATTGGTAGTCCCGATCATTGGCATACCAAAATGGTGATCGACGCATGCCGTGCCGGTAAAGATGTCTACTGTGAAAAGCCACTGACGCTGACCATTGATGAGGGTAAACTGCTAACGAGGGTCGTGAAAGAAACCGGACGTGTGGTGCAAGTCGGTTCCTGGCAGCGCAGCGACGATCGCTTTCGGCTCGCCGTCGAAATGGTCCGGTCGGGCCGCATTGGTAAGCTTCAAAAGGTAGATGTCGTGCTTGGCAAGAATGGCACAAGCGGTTCGCTCGTGCCTCGTAATCCCCCGACGCATCTCAATTGGAACTTGTGGCAGGGGCAAACTCCGAATGTACCCTACATTGAGGAACGCTCGCACTACACCTTTCGATGGTGGTACGAGTACTCGGGAGGCCAGATGACTGACTGGGGAGCTCACCACATCGATATCGCACAGTGGGCAATCGATTCGTATCCAGTCGAAATCAACGGAGCAGCAACAATGCCAACCGTCGCTAATGGCTACAACGTCGCGATCGATTTCAACGTCACCTACAAGTATGCCAATGGGGTGATGATGACAGTCGGTGACACCGGCGATAACGGGATACTCTTCACCGGCGATGCTGGTCGATTGTTCGTCAATCGAGGAAAGATCGCCGGTGCACCCGTCGACGCGTTAAAAACGAATCCACTGAGTCGCGAAGATTGGAAGGTCTACGACTACGACAACCTGGAGCGACCGCCACGAGCCGGCAAGCTCGATGCAATCGTCAATCACATGGGCAATTTTTTCGATTGCGTGCAATCGCGCCGAACGCCGGTTTCGGATGTCGTGGGTTCACATCGTACCGTGTCGACGTGCCACCTGGGAAACATCTCGATGCGTTTAGGTCGCCCGCTGAAATGGGAGCCAAACCAGGAAGAGTTCATCGACGACAAAGAAGCGAACACTTGGCTAAAACGCGACCAACGCAAGGGCTTTGAAACTGTCTAGTTAATGCCTATCCCGTCTATAACCTAACATCACTTAAAACACGAACTTATGGACCGCCGAAATCTCCTCGCTAGCACTGCAACGGGATCGATCGCGTTGATAGATGCAAATGGTAAACCGTTAGCGGAAGATGTTGCCCTAGAAATCAATGAAGTAATCAGAGTGCCAAAATCAAAGGTTCTTATTGTGCGAATGAACCGTGCTTGAAAGATCGGCACATGGTCAGCGGTCGCATCTATCACGACCGTGGCCATTTCTTTGGACCGTGGGGATACAGCAATGTGTCCCCACGCCCCATGCAAGAGGGGGAAGCAAATGCGGACGGTTAACTCACCCGTTATGATAAGCAAGAAACACATTCTCATCCACCCGCGAAAAAAGAAGCACCGCAATAATCATCACATTCCTCAAATCTGAAATTTATTTGCTATTTATCCTTTACTTTTCAAACTCAAAAGGAACAATAATCGGTCGATCTAGATCACCACTGTCTTTCACTTACTGCTAGGGGAAATCGAGATGCGAAATTTGGCACTGCTTTCTATTGTGTTAATGGCTTCCAGTTTTGTGACGCCTTTGGAATCTAAGTGCTTTGCGGACGAAGCAAATGTAGTTTCGCGGAGTTCGCCCGCAGGGACCCGCGGACAAACCGTAGGTTGGAGTGTGAAGGTCACGGCGAACGGTGTATCCCTTCCAAACAGGACAGTAGTCTTTACTTGGACTTCGGATTTACGCAAAACCCCCCAAGCCATCTCATCTGCCACGACCGATGCGAATGGCATTGCGAAAATGACTTTCCAAATTCCAACGGATGCCAGACAAGATAATGTAATTCTGAACGCTAAACTTCAACCAGGATTTGGGATTCAGTTTTTTGGAGAACGAAGCATTCGAATTATGATATCCCGTTGAAATTCTCGGTGCCGCCCTCAGGGAGTGTCAGAGTGTTATTCTGCCATCAAACCAATCCGCGGATATGCTCTTGGATCGAGCTTTCGTAGATTGCGGCAAGCTGTCTGTGTGTTTCTTTCGAAAGCCTCGGCAATTCGGATACTGCGGTGTTGGCCAAAACTTGAGAGGGCTGCGATGCGCCGGTGATGACGGTCGATACCGCGTCGTGGTCGAGAATCCAACGCTGCGAGAACTGCGCCATCGTCATGCCTTCGGGTACAAAAGCCTTGATGAGCTCTGCCAACTCCGCACCCTTTGCCAGTGGCAATCCGGCGAACGTCTCACCCACGTTGAACGCGTTTCCGTCCGCGTTGTAGTTGCGATGATCGTCCTTGGCAAACTTCGTTTCTCGCGTGAACTTCCCTGCCAGTAGACCACTAGCCAACGGCAGTCGCACAATGATGCCGACATTTTGGGCCATCGCTTTGTCGAATAAGCTGTGGATCGGCTTCTGACGGAAAATGTTGAAAATGATTTGCAACGATGTCAGGCCCGGTTGCTCCAGGATCATCAGAGCCTCATCTATCGACTCGACACTGGCACCAAAGTTTTTGATCAATCCCTCCTGCTTGAATGTTCGAAGATAATCGAACACCTCGCCTGACGCCATCACGCCCTTTGGAATGCAATGGAGTTGCACGAGATCCAAAGCGTCGACGCCCAATCGCCGACGGCAATCATGAATGTGTTGACGCATCGTGTCGGTTGTGTACGGTCCAGGGTAGTTTTGACGCCCAATTTTTGTGGCAACAAACACGTCTTCTTGCCGGCCTCTGAGGAATTTGGCGATCAGCGTTTCGGATCGCCCCGCGCCGTAAACGTCTGCGGTATCGAAAAACGTAACACCATGGTCGACTGCCGTTTCCAAAATGGACAGTGCCTCGTTGTCGCTGACGTGCCCCCAGTCTGCGCCCAACTGCCAGCAGCCAAGACCAATTTCAGAGACGGCTCTCCCCGTATTGACGAAGTTTCTTGTTTTCATTGTTGTTGTTGTCAATGCGGATTTAGGGAATGAAGTGAATGGAATCGATTTGAAAGCGATAGTCTTGCTGGGAATTTTCTCCATGTTCGTCGATGGCAATCCCCAATTCATCCAGCGTCCATGGGAGCATCGCTTCCGTGACGGCACTTTCGATTGCAAACCGCTGTTGAGGCGAGGACTGAGTCACTAGATTAGCTTGAATCTGCTTCTTCGATGGGTTGGTAGTTAATTCAAAGCGATAGGGAGTTTCGGGGCGTAGGGAGTCATGCTGCACGACTGGGAATCTGTGGACTTTTCCTTGCGCGGCCAGCACCAGCTCCACCTTTTCTGGACTTGAAATTCGAAGAGCGAGCGAGTGTTCGTCTAATGGCAAATCACTTTGAAAAAAGCCTATGATCATGGGGTTTCGCTGGTTGTCGCCGAAGGATTGGATGTGGAAGTCCACTGCGAAGGTGAAGGCTTTACACGTGTCCGTTGGATCGACGGCGCGTACGTAACGACGGCGTTGATGGATCAGCTTCCTTGAGCTCTCGCCCGTAATCTTCAGGCACTTCGTCCGCTTATCCCAGCCGTAGGGAACGGTCGACGGATCCATGATGGCCGCTTCATCCGCGGGAGCTGCCTTGCGACCGATGCTTAGCATGTCAAAGTCGAAGTACCAACCGCGCGCCAGCGGATCCGAATCGAATGGCTCGTCGAACGTCGAAACGGTCGACTTCGGTGTGTTCCAAGTTTGATTACTTAGCGAAGCGAGAAATGGATTCACTTCGATTCTATCAGGTTGGCCATACTTGGTATGTTCGCACCAAACCCAAACATATTCGTCGCTGGCAACAAGTGCTAACGGTAGATTGGACCACAAGGATGCCTTGGTTCCGTTGGGCCATCCCGGAGGCGTGTTCCATGGGTGATCCTCGACCCATGCTGCCATACCGACTTTGACAAACGCGTCATACTTGGCTGGATCGTTGCTCAACGAGCGCCAGCTTCGAATTTCAGCTCGTGCAGTCGAGTATCGGTTTCGGTCGCCCGGAAAGCCGTCTTTCGTTGCATAGGTGTGCGTCGTTCCGGGGGCATGACCAAAATAGAATGTGTTTTCATGTCCATGAATGATCTCAGCGGGTGATTGAATTCCCTCCAGTACACCATCGAGGAAAGGAATGACTCCGCTCAGTGGCCCGTAGCTGTTGGAATCGGGGGACCATGCGAACGTCGTCATGATTTTGACTTCGGGAAACTCGGCTTGGATTGCTTGAATCCATTGCTTGCCACGGCGGCGTAGAACCTCGGGTGCATCTTTACCCAGCGGAAAAGGAAGACCCTGTGGCCGGTCCGGTTCGAACTCAGGTGTTCCCGATTGCGTTCGCCAGCGATACTGACTGTACTGTTCGGTATCCAACCAAAGACCTTTCAACTTGCCTAGTCGACATAGACGCGCTGCTAGGGCGGCGTTGTGCTGAATCGCTTCCCAGTCGTGATCATCCGCCAGGTTGGGTGATTGCAGTCCACGCGCTCCATCCACCATTCCAAAGATCAGGAAGTTGTCTGTTAGATTGCCGCGACGCATTCTCTGCAGATCGGCCAGAGTTTGTGCGACCGCCTCGTCGGGGATTTTGACGGTATTCCATAGCAACTCGTGAAGGAAGACGGGTCGCAGTGGCATTCCCAGTTTCGTCAGGCCGAGTGAATCGACCCACTTGTGTGACAATACGGCTGGGAGAACGATTCCATCGAACGGATAACTCGCGTTGAACTCAGGATGCTCGGCGATGAATTGCGGAGTAATCGCTGTCCCAGCGCCATTGACCGTATAGAGACCTCCACCGATGAACTTTTTGTTGCGCAGTTCACGTGGCTGTGCCCAAAGTTCACCTGGCATTTCGTCAAACGCTTCGATGCGGATCCAGGCCAACTCGATCGAGCCCTCATCGAAACTTGGGTCGAGTCGGAATCGCGCGCGAGGAGCGAGCGTAGGAAGCCAAACGCGATACTCGTGCCACTGTCCATCGTTCTCAATCACAAACGTGCGGCTGCGTTCTTCCGAAAAGGGTTGGCGAAAATAGATTTGCCCTACAGAGCCAGCTCGTGAAAGCATGCGAACGGTAATGCAAACCACCTTTCCGGCTGGGCAAGCCATCTGTGGACTCGTCAGGAACGGATCCGGGGCTTGCAACTCCATCGACACTCCATTTGCACTATGCTGCAGGTTGCGTAGTTGTGGGTTCGGAGTCCAGCTATCCATTCCTTTGCTGAACTCCCAGAAACCGATTGTTTCGCCCCCGTGAAGACCTTCACCGACCAACATCCACATGAAATAGAGAATGCAGTAAAACCAAGAACGATCGAGGGTTGGCATGGATGAAGCTCTTGGAGGAATCGAATTGCAATGGTACGTTAGATCACAACAGTATAACTCGGCAGCCGTTTTCAAGTTCGCGTAAAATTACAGTGGACGACCTCCGAAGGTGCCAAAGGCCGCGATCGCTACCGTGAACTTTTTCTCTCAGACCACTCACGCTTCACTTTCATCACCATGGCAACACGATGATGTCGCTTTATACAACCCTGATTCGTCCATGGCTCTTCACGCTTGATGCGGAAACGGCGCATCATGGGACGGTTGAGGCGTGTCGCATCGCAGGGGCGCTACCGTGGATGCCGCAGATCACCCGGGCCTGTTTGGAGTTCACTGCACCGGAATTGCAGTGCAAGGTCGCGGGGCTGAGGTTTGATCACCCTATCGGTCTCGCGGCAGGTTGGGACAAGAGCGCACGCGCCTTGCGAATGCTGGATCACCTTGGCTTCGCCTTTGCTGAAATCGGTTCCATCTCCGCAAAGCCATCGCAGGGAAATCCGCAGCCGCGTCTGTTCCGGCTGCCGCGTGATCGGGCCATCATCGTAAACTATGGTCTGCCCAACGACGGCGCGGAGGCTATCTCGCTTCGGCTAGCTGCCTACCGAACACGAGTGCCGCTCGGAGTGAACATCGTTAAAACCAACTTGGGCCCCAGTGCTCCCGCGTGCAGTGATGATGCCATTCTCGCCGACTACGAACGCAGCGTCTCACTGGTGCATCGCCATGCCGACTATCTCATGCTCAACCTGAGCTGTCCCAATGCTGCCGGTGGGAAGGACTTCTTTGCCCAGCCCGGCAACATCACCCGCCTGCTGCAGCAACTGAAACCGCTCGATCTGACCTGCCCAGTGTTTTTGAAAGTCGCCCCAGGTGATGATGCGGCGGAACACGAACGCCTCCTTTTGGAAGTGGACGCCTTCGACTTCGTGCGCGGTTTCTCCTTCAATCTCCCGCCCGGTAAACCTGCCACCCTGCGCCTCACCACACCGCGCAGTGCATGGGAGCAGCTTCCCGGTGCCGTGGCTGGCAAACCGGTCGAAGACTTGATCAACCGCTGCATCGCCGGCCTAGCCACGCGGATTAACCGCCAGCGTCATGTCATCATCGGTACCGGTGGCGTCTTCACGGCAGCGGATGCCTACCGCAAACTTCGCCTCGGCGCCTCGCTAGTGCAAATCTACACGGCCCTCATCTATGAAGGCCCCGGCGTCATTGCACAGATAAACCGAGGGCTTTGCAGCCTGCTCTTGAAGGATGGGTTTAGGAATGTGAACGAGGCCGTCGGTGCAGATCTCCACCATGCATAATTCGTAGGACAGCCTTTTCAGGCCGTCGTGACTGCAAAAAAACGGCCAATTTCGACGCCCTAGAAAGTGCGTCCTACTCGCTCGCGCATGTTGCAGTCATTTTCGAGGAAGGAAAGGGGGGCTACGGGGACTTGGGACGCAGATGCTTTCCAAAGAACTGTTCGATGCGCTCGAACGGCTCAGCACCCGAGAAACGGGCTCCGCCGTGTCCGGCGTCTTCGATCTTCATCATGGTGGCATCAATACCTGCCGACTGTAGGGCTAACGCAAACGTCTCGCTTTGCGAGATCGGAACCGTCGCATCCTTGTCGCCGTGCATGATCAAAAAAGGCGCAGCTAGATTGGAGACATGATGCAATGGGCTGGCAAGTTTGGCTTTCGCAACGTCTTTTTTCTGGAAAATACAAATCCAAACGCTGCCTCGGATGCCCCATCGGCACGTACTCCAAGTCTTTGTGAACGACAACTCCCTCGGGAATCGCTCGAGATCATGATTCCGCTGAACCGCTTTTGATTCCCGCGTTCAACGCCTGCTCAGTCACTCCCTGCTTCTCAGTCTCTCTCTCCCTTTTTCTCGCTCGCAGCGGCGACCGGTGCCACGACATACTCGCGGCCAGCGAAAACCTTGATCTGCAGTCCATCGCTGTGATCACGTTGGACGATGAGCAAAACAGACACAGGACGGTTCGTCATGTGTCATGAACGGAAAACGCGGTCGGGAAAAGAACCGACCCCTCTGCAAAGTCAAAATGATATCCGCGAAGAACCGTCCATAAGCAACGGTCGGTCGATTCAGGCCACTATCAGCTGCGGAAACAGCGAACTCCATGCGGTGTTGTTGATCAAGCCATTAAAACGGCAGTCCACGCGGGCGCTCCGGCGTGTAAAACCGGTGCGAGCTGGAAAGCGGCGCAATCGACAGTGAGACTGTTGTCTAATTGCAAAGTCTGGACGTATCTGTTGCCTCGAATAGCATGCCGAGGATGCAACCGGATCAATCGCAACCCGTGAGCTTGCCAAGATGACATGCCCCCCTTCTTTGTCCTTCCTGAATTGGTATTTTCTCGGACAAAGCAAATTTGATACAAGCATGCGCTTCCTCTAACGATTAGGCTGGAATGACAATGGACAACGAAACGCTGAATTCCGACTCGTTTATTTTCTTCTGCCAATACCAAAAAAGCTTGCAATCGGCTTTGTCACTGACTAGGTCTGATAGCTATTCCGTAGATACTCACACTCGCAATAGCTTTGATCGAGCCTGGATCAAGCTCTCTCCCTGCGAGAGATTTCGCTGGATGCAAAAGTTTCAGCTAGGTTATGAAAAGGTCGCAATCGCCCAAAAAGATCAAATCGCGAGAATCTGCTCATCCGGTGCGAAACCTAGCGCAATTCACCATGCGGCTTAATGGCTCAAGCCAACCTTGAAGTCGATGGCGCGTGACCCAAAAAACGCTTTCTCATTGATCCAAGACAACAGTGAATCTGCGTCCGTGGAATGGCAAAGCACAGCAAAATCGCTTAGATCGCTAGGTGTCAATCTAAGCTCGTGTCCAGTTCTCACGAGTAGTTGATCCGCCAATCGCCAAACGAGAAAACCATTCGGATCCACATCTTTCGTGCAGTTTCCAATTTCTTGCAATAACAAAGTCATTGCTCTTAACTGGAAGCCATCTACTTTATCTTCATTCTGGGTTGGAAACGCATCTTCAAAATCCATTGATTCAAGCAACGGCTGTATCGATTCAGCGATCTTTTTTGCCGTATCGTCAGGAACATCCAGTTTCACAGCTTCCAGTGCAGTCCTGAAGAACTCGAATGCTGTTACGCTTTTCGAGTTCATCACGGGCAAATCAGGGTACTCTGAATGTCCCCGAAACTGAAAACTTTCGCCAAATAAAGCGCTTCCGATAACAACCTTCGAATCTCCTCTACCTGGAAGTTGCAACGTGAGTTCGCGTTCATTGAAAACGTTTTCGGAAAGGTCGTCGGCAATGCCGCCCCAGGAGTATTTTTCAGTTTGATCATAGCGATGCTTCCTCCAGATTCTTGCTCTGGCGGAAAACACAGACCCATTCGATTTCACAAATGTTGCGTTACACTCTTCAATCGCCCCAACAACGTGTGACCAAGGTTCGGGCCATCTGGATGTGGTCTGCTTCCACTGTTTATCGAGTTGTTTTAGCGTTCGTTCTAAAAGATTTCGTGTTGACCTCGGCAACTCTCGTACTTCTAAAAACTGCTCAATTCGTCGTTTCGTATCATCATCTCCCAACGCTGCAAGTGCTCGCGACAAACGTAAAACGCCCGCGAAGTTCTCCGAGCGACTGTTGCAAATGGCAAGCAACCGGTCAACGTATCCGTTTGCCCAAGTACGTCGGCGTCTTTGTTGCAGAACATCCTTAAACGCTTTCCTAACGCTTGGTTCCCTATGGCTTTGAAATCCCATGGTAAGAATGACTTCATCTGGGTAGTTCTCATGCGGCAACCATTCAATCAGTTCGGCAGCGCGCTTCTCGTTTTCAACTTCGCCTGAGGCATTCCAAGTCCGATATAGCGAGTGGAGCAGTTTATGATCTTTGGTCGCAAGCGCTCGATAGGCCGAACGACGCACTTGGTAGGCAGCATCTTGAATAAACGGGAGGAAGCTTTCTGTTAGATTTTCTGTAACAACTCTCGAAGTCACCTCGCAAAGAGCAACCCTTCCTTCGACCATCCACCTACTCCACTTTTCTGATCTTGAGAGCTGAAGTAGCGATTCAGGAGAAACGTGGGCGAGCACAGATAGCAAGTCCGTATCGGTAGAGTACTCGTTGTTTATCAGTTCGATTCGCGAACGCAACGCGAGGATGACATTCGAAGGTGTGCGGGGACCACTCCTTTTGATTGGCTTAATGAGTTGGTAGAAGACATCGTTAGGTGAAATAGCGAAGACTGATGCAACAGCCCCAGAGTAACGCCTGGGATCTTTTTCGTAGAGTAACCCCAACAGATAGGCTTGCCAGCCGCTGAGAGATTCAGGATTGCTTATTCGAAGTGTATTTGCGTTCGAGACTATCGAGAGTTTCGCCAAAACAAGTGTTTCAATCGCCTCGAATTGCCAATCGCGACGGATTATAACCTCGATAGCGGCCCAACAAAGCGGAGAGTCCTGTTGGTTAACGAGCTCAATGATTTCTTTCTTCCAATCCTCAGCCATCTCGAAACGACCTGTTGCTATTGCTTGAATCGCGTCTACTTGCGTCGCTTGCCCAAGACTTAAGTCACGTGTGAAGCTCCTCAAGTGATGGCTTAACTCATTGGCGACATAACCATTCGAAGACAGCCGACAAAAAACGGATGCCGCCGCCTGACGATTATGAATTGGGCGTCCAATATCTGTCGATGCAATTAATAATTCTACGACGTCCTTATCGCCAGCTTCTATGCGAGCTAGAGCGAGGTCGGCAATCGCATCGACTGTCGACAAGAGAACTTCGTTCTCATAAGTAAATCCGAAATTGAGGATCGCTTCGAATGCATTCCTACTGCGACATGACTGAGTCAAGTCTTGCAATCCACGATTGCGAAAGAAATGGTCGCTATCTACATCATCACCAGGTTGCGAGGATTTAACTATGTTCCAAAGTCTATCAGGCAATTCCGGTAAGCCTACGCATGCGAACAATTCGGAAACCTCATGCGAAACGGAGCCGTTTGACTCGTCAAGGACGGCGGTTGCGACAAATGATTCCGTGGGTTGAAAACCCAGACAAAGCAAAGCTTCTAATGCCATTGACTTGAGCTTGCTATTTGTCGTGGTGTACTCACCCTGGAGGTTTGTGTCCTTCTCTGTCAGACCAATCAGTTGGCGCACAATGGCTTCATCATTTACCTGACGCCATCCCGCAAGATGTCTTGGCTTTACGAATTCGGAAAGTCGAGAAAGGTAGATGTAAGCCCAATGACCAGACTCTGCATTTTCCGACTTTTTCAACCACTGGAAATAGTCCAAAACAACGGACGCAGAATTGCAGCGAAACCCATATTCGCCGGACATCCGCACGATTTTCTCGTGGTCCCTTAGTATGTCCCAAATTCGCTCATGCATTGGGTGATCGTCGTCGCATCTATCGACAGCACGAGTAACGACAGCAACCGAAAGAGATGGGCCAAACGACCGTTCCGCCGCATCTTTTGCCAACGATTGGACTAGGTAAGACTCGGCGATGTCCATCCGTTGAGGACCGACAATTTCTTGAATTGCGATCCTAGCGAAATGCTCGTCAGCCCCATTTCGTACTTGAGTGGCAACTAGCGAGAGAATGCTCTCTTCTTCCTCATACGTTAGACCCGTCGCAATTAGTGTGCTAGCTGCTGTTTCCCAAAGCTCTTTCTCGCTTAGGGCAATGCCCCACAATAGGACGTCAAGTGATTCCGTTCGGAAACCAATCTTTGAAACACACCAGAAATGCGATTCACTTGGATTCGTTCGAATTCTCGCTTCGAGACAAGATAGCAGGTCGGACCTCACCTTGACCATTTGGTCGTAGGGAAACTGGTACACCCAGTCTCGAATGTTTTCGCGGAGGTAGTCTTGCTCGATAGGAAACCGATCAGGACTTTTTTCGTTACTATTCTTTAGTTCGACAAAAGGCATCAAGTTGTCATCGATCAACTTGGCGACCAATTCTGGTTTTTCATGGGTTGCACTGGCGGCGGCTCGCGTAAGCGAATTTGCAAAACTAATTGCAAACTCATGGCCTGTCTCTTCCCGAACACTGTACGCTTCTCCAAAAAGCGGAAGGATATCTTCGAGAGTTTTGGCAGCTTGAAGCTTAGCGACAAGACCAGCATTTATTGACTTGTTACCTGTCATTCCAATTATCTCCTTTGGCAAAGCTATCTCGCAGCCAATCGTGTTTCCATTGCCAAATTAAGTTCTCTGTGTCGATGATTTCAAAAATTCCCGCCGATAAACCCTCATCAAAAAGTTGGCGATGATATACGTCTGGGCAGTGAATGGTCCGAAGCGGTACAACCCAGTCGTTCAAATAGGTTTCTTGCAACGGATTTTTGCCTTTGTCCAACCGTTCGGCAACAGATCTAAATGCGCTTTTTGCCCAGTCTCGTTGACCGAGTCTTTGTTCAACCTTGTTGAAAAACCATTTCTTGTATTCGTTGGCCAGTGCTTCCAATGCGTCCTTTGCACCGTCGAGGAATGCATGTTTCTGTGCGTCGCTAAGCTGAGCGAAGAAACGCCAAATGATCGGGCGAGACAGCAACTTCCAACGAAGCGGATTAATGGGGGCAAGAGTTGATTGCTTAGGAACGGTTCGGCGGCTGTGGCCAATGCTTAAATGAGCTTTGAATCTGTTGGCGACAGCCGCGTCTCCCTGTAGGTTTGTGGAAAGTGCCTCTAACTCGTCGTGGTCAAAGTCGCCGACCGATATTCGCATAAGCGAGCATGCTGGCGAGAAGCCGCCACCACCTAGCCCCTCCAATTCTGCTTCCGTACGACACGATAGGACAATGCTCAGCGAATGCGTTCCGTCCGCTAGTGAAGGTGCATTGGCCGATTGGATAAGGCCCATCAAGCTTTGGCGTGCGTCAGATGACAGGGATTGGAAACCGCCTCGTTCATCTATTCCATCAACGTAGACTGCAATTGTTGGCAAAAACGACGATACACCCCCTAGCCGCTCAAGGCATTGCCGGAGGTCATTACCATCAGGGTTGTAGTTTTGATTCCGCCATCGCTTGACGGCAGATTGGACGCTACTTCGTTCGAGGTCCGCAGCTTTCAGGATCAACGCAAATGTCGGAGGTTGTTTTGGGTCTCCAAGGTTGATCAAAGCAGCATCACTCATAGCAACAGACTTACCCACTCCACCATCTCCTTTGACGATCACCAACGGATGGCTCATAGTCGACAACGCAATTTGAGAAGAAATGGAACGGGAGATCGTTTGTTTCAATTTTGTTTGTGGAAATTGAGTCTCATTATCTCTGAATGACAAGACTTCTCCTTTTTGGAGATCAGCCGAAACTTTTCCGTTCAGTTGATAGGGGCTTGGATACTGAACTAAGGCTTCGATCAGTTTCGTTCTGTTGAGCGATCTACTCCCAGGAGACGATGCAGTCTGTACCAGCAGTCCAATTACCTTTTGAATACCCGATTCGATTTCGTGGTGTAGCATGCCATATTGTTTACCAATACTTACGATGCGGCTATTCGCATCGTCTGGGCCAAGTTGACTGATAACAAGTCTTTGGAAAATTGGCCATAGTAGTGTGTAGGGAAGCTTCGTTAATACTTCCTCCGAAACGCCGTCGTGCAAAAGAGATTTGAACTCGGTGGCGCTCTTTGCTTTGTTCCAGTCGTCGGAGCCTGAATTGAGTTTTCGGTTTGTAGTCAGGTAAAGATCAACATCGTTTGCGTTCAAATCCCCGTCGCCGAGGCTCTTCTTGAACGCAATCAGAATGTCTCGAAGCTCGGTCGGACCCAACTCTGCACCAACGCTTGAGTATTTGTATTGGATCAAGCGCGGTCGTCCATTGTCCGGATAAGCCACAGCATCCTGCCCCAATCGTTCTATTTCGAACACGGCGGTCGGATTGTTCTGGTCGTCCTCCACCAGAAAGAGCTTCAATGCATCATTGGCTGAAGCCAACAACTGAAAAAAGAAACCAGCAATTGAGTAGTGCCCCGATTCAATCAACGAGAAAAGCCCCGATAGTTCTTCGAAAAAGTGTGTCATGCAAAATTGCAACAGCAATCATTGCTGTTGCGTCATGATACCAAATCCCATTCCATTAGTCAGTGATTCCTCGTAAGAAAGGATTTCGCATTTGTTGCTAGCCAAGCAGCATATCGATAATCCAAGGTCAACGATCGTGCTTGTCACCAATGACCGAACTAAGTGCGGTCACTACAAACCGCACCGGTCACCCAAACGTCACCCAAACGTCACCCAAACCGGTGCGATTATCCGAGTACCGTATTGCTCTTCACCGAGACAGCGCGCACAGGAGGGCGTGTCCTGTGCGCTACGTGCATCTCTACTACGACGCGGGTCAGACATTGGGGTCAGCACAGCAAGATACTGAACAGCGTGCCCGTCGAAGCCCGCAATATTGATCAGGCCACTTCTGCGTGGATTACCAACCTGAAACAGCGGCATGCTTGAAGACACATTAGTCATCTGGGGCGGGGAATTCGGCCGCGCGCCTGTATCCGAAGGGGGCGACGGACGCGACCACAATCCCTTTGGCTACACGATTTGGATGGCCGGCGGCGGGATCAAGGGCAGCATGGCTTATGGTGCCACCGACGAGTTCGGCTTCAAAGCTGTCGAGAACCGCGTCAGTGTCCACGAACTTCATGCAACTATCCTGCATCAGCTGGGAATCGATCACGAAATGATTACCAATCGATATAATGGCCGCGACTTCCGCCTCACGGACCTGCATGGCAAAGTGGTTCAAGCGGTGCTGGCGTGAGTTCGTAGTAGGCCTTACTGAGGTGATGGCTTCCACTTCGCGCTCTTACCCGGCCTCTTGTCCATCCCATGAGGCCAAAGATCGATGGGATGACGAAGTTTCTTGAACACCACAGCGGCAGTCTCACTGGCTGCGGCGGTGCATCCATTACAATGCGCAATCGCAGCGGACGAAGCTTGGCGATTTCGACTCGCGCTGGGACATGTCCCCTTTGTCGCGTGTTTCCCCGTGAGCCACGCTTTACCAAACGTGTTCCGATCGAGTTTCCCATGATAGCTGGAGAAATTGGATTTGAAGGGATCGACTTCAGCGTGTCTATCTGCCTTTAACAAAACGCTTGGACGAATGAAACACAACCTCACACTAACCACCGCCCTGTCACTCGCGCCGCTAGCAGCCCTGTTGCTCGCGCCGCTAGCCGCGCTGCACGCCTCCGATGTGTCAGCGCCTAACATCATCTTCATTGTCGTCGACGACCTTGGCTACGGCGAACTCGGTTGTTATGGCGGAATTGATATTCCGACGCCCCACATCGATGCTTTGGCAGCGAGCGGAGCACGTTTCACGAACGGGTATGTCACCGCGCCGTTTTGTGCGGCCTCGCGTGCGGCGCTGATGACGGGTCGTTTTCAGACGCGGTTCGGTTTTGAATTCAATCCCATTGGCGCGAAGAACGCTGCGCCGGGCATTGGCTTGCCAGTTGCAGAGAAGACTATCGCAGATCGTCTGCGTGACTTGGGTTATGCGACGGGATTGGTGGGCAAGTGGCATCTCGGCGGCACGGCGGAGTTTCATCCGCAGCGGCGCGGCTTTGATGAGTTCTTCGGCTTTCTGCACGAGGGGCATTTCTATGTGCCGCCGCCGTGGCAAGGCATGACGACTTGGCTGCGTCGCAAGACCCTGCCCAATGGCGGTCAGGGCCGGTGGACATCACCCGATGACCGTATCGTGTGGAGCACCCACCTCAACACCAACGAGCCCGAATACGACACGGACAATCCGTTGCTGCGCAGCAGTCAGCCTGTGGATGAAAAGGCGAACCTCACGGATGCCTTCACTCGCGAAGCCTGCGACTTCATCGAGAGGCATTCCGCGCAGCCGTTCTTCCTACATCTCGCCTACAACTCCGTCCACAGCCCTATGCAGGCATCGGACGACTACATGAGAAAGTTCGCGTCCATCGAAGACATTCATCGCCGCATCTTCGCCGCCATGCTCGCGCATCTCGATGACAGTGTGGGCAAGGTGCTCGCCCAACTCCGTGACAGCAACATCGAAGAGAATACGCTCATCGTCTTCCTCAGCGACAACGGCGGCCCCACCCAAGAGCTCACCTCTAGAAA
This sequence comes from Pirellula staleyi DSM 6068, assembly GCA_945870455.1. GTDB lineage: Bacteria > Planctomycetota > Planctomycetia > Pirellulales > Pirellulaceae > JBKCUI01. Next base: position 28,505 of record CAMBSL010000001.1, read on the forward strand.
CGCACCCCTGCGCGGAGGCAAAGGCGATTTATGGGAAGGCGGTATCCGCGTGCCCTTCATCGCGTCGTGGAAGAATCACATCAGGGCAGGCCAGGTTGTGGATGCCCCCGTCGCTTCCATGGACGCCACCGCGACAGCGTTGAAAATGGCTAGTGCTTTGGCTCCAGAGCATTCGACTAAAGCCGAAGCCACCATGGACGGCATCAACCTCATGCCTCTGCTAACGGGAAAGACCACGCAATTACCTGAACGCCTTTTGTTTTGGCGCGTTGGCAAAAAGAACGCCCTGCGTCTTGGCGACTGGAAACTCATTCGCGATGGCAAGGTTTGGCAACTCTACGATCTCACGCATGACATCAGCGAGACCAAAAATCTCGCCAGCCAAGAACCCGCCCGCGTGCAGCAAATGTCAGAGCTGTGGGATAATTGGAACGCTGAACAAATCGATCCCTTATGGAAATAAGGAACCGCGCCGGCAAAGAACTCGCAAGCGGCTTCGAAATCACGCTGCGCGACGAACACGCCGGTCTCATGATGAAACCTTAATCGTTTGGGCTGGAGAATTTGGTAGAACGCCGTCCTCGCAGAGTAACAACGGCTGCCCACACAAGGCCACCAGTTTCCTATCCGCACGCTAAACGGGGCGATTGACGAGTTCGTAATGTACAATGGAGCGGTTGTTGCGACTGAGATTCATGCGATGTTTGAAGAAGGAAAGCCGAATGGAAGAAAGTCTCGAGACTATCATGAAAGTTACGCAGCTAATCCTTCTTTGCGTCGCTGCCGTCTTGCCAGCCCAGGCACGGGGTGACGAAGCCGAACTGTTGTTCGTGCGTCGTGTTGTGCCCCTCTTCCATCAAAAGTGCCTCGCTTGTCATGGCAATGACGAGGCTGAGATGAAGGGCGGCTTCGACATGCGGACACTTGCTACCATGTTGAAGGGAGGCGACAGTGAAACGCCGGGTTTGATCGCAGGCAAGTCAGAAGAGAGCCCGCTGTATCACGCAGTCACACGGCAACATGCAAACTGGTCGCCAATGCCGCCAAAGGAAGCAGACAAGCTTTATGCAGAGCAAATCTCTTGGATCAAGGACTGGATCGCCGGCGGCGCGCCGTGGCCGGATGAGGCTCGCATGCAGGCGATTGCGAAGGCGAATGAAGAGAAGTGGTCGCTTGAAGATGGAATCGTGATGGATACATCCGGCGGTCTCTCGCCAGAGTGGACGAACAGGAAATACAAACCCGAAGGGCTGTGGGCCTATCAGCCGGTCAAGAAGCAGACGCCGCCCGCAAACCAAGGCAATCCCATCGATGCCTTCCTTGCGGCGAAGATGCCAGACGGACTCATCCTAGCACCCGCAACCGACCGCGTAACGCTGATTCGACGCGCAACGTTTGACCTCATCGGCCTGCCGCCGAAGCCGGAACACGTGGAGGCGTTCGTGTTGGACGCGCGGCCAGACGTAGAAGCCTTCGCCGATGTTGTCGATCGTTTGCTCGACTCGCCGCATTACGGCGAGCGCATGGCGCAACATTGGCTTGATGTCACGCGCTACGCGGATTCGTCCGGTTTCTCGAACGACTACGAGCGCGGGAATGCCTGGCGCTATCGCGATTACGTGGTTCGTGCCTTCAACAGTGACAAGCCCTACGACCAGTTCATCCAAGAACAGATCGCTGGCGACGAAATGGCGGAAAGGCTGGAGGGAAAAATCGGAAGGAGGAAACTAGACGGTGGAAGCACAGAGGAATTGATTTCGCCTTCCTCCTTCGACCTTCCTCCTTCTACCCTCGACCTTCACCCTTCGGAGTTGATCATCGCCACTGGTTTCCTGCGTATGGGGCCCTGGGAGTTGACCGGCATGGAGGTCGAGAAGATCGCGCGCCAGCGTTTCCTCGACGATGTAGTCAACAGCGCCGGTGAGACGTTCCTGGCCCACTCGTTGCAATGCGCTCGCTGCCACGATCACAAGTTCGATCCGGTGCCGACGCGCGACTATTATTCGATCCAGGCCGTCTTTGCGACAACACAGCTCTCGGAACGTGCCGCGCCCTTCCTGCCGATGGAAAACACGAACGGCTTCGAGGAGCGTACCTATCTGGAAAAGACCCTCGCGGAACATGAGGCCATGCTGTCCAAGCTGGACGCCGTGCTGCTGGAGAACGCGCAGCGTTGGTTCAAGGACAACGCTAAGGACCCGGCCAAGTGGAACACCGCTGTCGAAGCCGCGAGAAAACCTTCCGCGACGAAACAAGGACCCGCGAAGAGGCTTGGGGTGTATTCGGACCTCTTTTCAGCCGCACGCAATGCCCTCACCAATGCCGGCGTGCTGGAGAGTGACTTTCCTCCAAAATTTGTCGGCTTCATGCCCGAACAGTTCGGATTGGAAAGGGTCGCCCGCAAAGGACTCGAACGCCTCCGGTGGGAACTCGACCGATACGAACCGTACGCGCTCGCCGTTTATGGGGGTCGCACTCGGCAATACAAAACCATCTTTACACCGCTGCGCATGCCGGCCGACCGGATGACCATGGGCGAGTTGGAGGAGACTTGCGTGCTCCCCGGCGGCGATCCGTTTGGCTCGGGTGAGAAGGTCAAGCCCGGCGTGCTCAGTGTGCTTGCTACCGCACAGAAGTCACCGATCACCGACGCCATCGAAGGCCGTCGAAGAGCATTCGCTGATTGGGTTGCCAGCGCAGAGAATCCACTTACAACTCGCGCCATCGTGAACCGCATTTGGCTCTGGCATTTCGATCAGCCGATCGCTGGCAATCCGAACAACTTCGGCAGCACTGGCAAGAAGCCCACGCACCCCGAACTGCTCGACTGGCTGGCGGCAACCTTCGTGGAGAAAGGCTGGAGCTTCAAGGCCATGCACAGGGTCATCGTGAACTCCGAGGCATATCAGCGTAGTACCACCCATCCCGATTTGAAAACGCTTTCTGACAAAGACCCAACCGGTACTAGCTATGCCGTCTTCAAACCGCGTCGACTCACCGCCGAGGAGTTGCGGGATGCCATGCTCATCGTCACAGGGGAACTCAATCCTGTGCTGGGCGGTATTCCTAATCGCCCCGAGATCAATCTGGAAGCCGCCTTGCAACCGCGGCAGGTCATGGGCACTTTTGCTGCCGCCTGGACTCCGAACCCGTTACCTTCGCAACGTCATCGACGTTCGCTCTATGCGTTGAAGATTCGAGGGCTGCCGGATCCTTTGCAGGAAGTCTTTAACGCACCCGCGCCCGACTTTTCGTGCGAGCGCCGCGAGGCCTCTACTGTCACGCCGCAAGTCTTCAGTTTGTTTAATGGCCAGAGTACGCAGTCCCGAGCGCTCGCCCTCGCCAATCGCGCCGTAAAGGAGACACAAAGTGATGAAGAGGCCCTCACGCGGGTCTTCGTGCTCACCCTCTCCCGTCCGCCCAATGCGGACGAACTTCAAAGCTGCATCGCTCACTGGCGCGCCATCGAAGCACTACTAGGCGAAGAAGTTCCGGCTGCTCAAAAGCCGCCGATCGAAGTGCGTCGCGACGCCGTTGAAGAAAACACTGGCGAGAAGTTTTCTTTCAACGAGAAACTACACGCCTATGCTGATTTCGTACCCGATCTCCAGCCCGCTGATGTCCCCACGCACACTCGCGCCCTCGCCGATGTCTGCCTCGCTCTCCTTAACTCGAACGAGTTTGCATATGTCTATTAAGCGCTACTTCAAAGCGATTTCCACGTTCTGGCGAACGTGGCTAGTGCAAATTCCAGTTTAAAAACAAAGCCTAGAAAAATTGAAGGATGAATACGCAGTGACGAATGCAATGCCGGTGGTTCAGAAAGTTTGAGAATAGACGCTATGAAAAATGAATATTTACAGCGACGCGATGCACTCATTGGTATGAGTTCGATACTTGGGACGATCGCATTGAGCTCGATGCTGAATGCCGACGACCCTCCGCCTTCCTCCCTCAACCTTCCCACTTCCACCCTCCCCCTTCAATCTCCCTTCGCGAAAGCGAAAAACGTCATCTTCCTGATGATGGAAGGTGGCCCGTCGCACATCGACACGTTCGACCCGAAGCCGATGTTAGAGAAGATGCATCTCAAGGAGTTCGTTCGAGAAGGAAAGCAGATATCTGCCATGCAGGGTGGCAAACGCTACTATGTGCAAAGCCCATTCAAGTTCATCAAGGCTGGACAGAGCGGTGCGGACATGGCGGAGAACTGGACGCATCTTGCCAAAGTCGCAGATGACATCTGTTTTTTCCGTGGTTGCACAGTGGACAGCGTCAATCATCCAACCGCCATGTATCAGTTGAACTGCGGCAACCGCTTCGGCGGTGATCCTGGAATCGGCGCATGGGTCAATTACGGCCTTGGCTCAATCAATCAGGACTTGCCTGGTTTCATTGTGCTACCCGAAGTCAGCTATCCGCAAGGAGGTGCAGCGAACTGGAGCAACGGCTACTTGCCCGCGAAATTCCAAGGTACGCCGCTCCGAGCGAAAGGCTCGCCCATTCTCGATCTCACACCGCCCTCCGGAGTGACCACTTCCCGTCAACGCAAGAACCTCGACCTGATCGCGAAACTAAACACCGAGCATGCAGCTAAGCATCCCGGCCACGATGAACTCGCCGCACGCATGGACAATTATGAACTGGCCTTTCGAATGCAAATGCAAGTGCCAGAGACGCTCGACATCTCGAAGGAAGATGCGAAGACGAAAGAACTCTATGGTATCGGCAATGACGTGACCGATTCTTTTGGGCGCAAATGTTTGTTGGCGCGCAAACTAGTTGAGAAGGGAGTGCGCTTCGTGCAGCTTTACAACGGCTCATGGGATAGTCATGACTACATCGAGCGTGCCCACGGCAATCTCGTGCGCGGGGTCGATCAACCCATCGCCGCGCTCATTACGGATCTCAAGCAACACGGTTTGCTCGAAAGCACGCTAATCGTATGGTGCGGCGAGTTTGGCCGCACGCCTGACAACGGTGTGCGCGGCGGCACGGCCTACGGTCGCGATCACAACCCAAATGCGATGACAATCTGGCTTGCCGGTGGCGGGTGCAACGCTGGTCACACGATTGGTGCCACCGATGAACTTGGAATGGCTGCTGTCGAAGGCAAAGCCCACATCCGCGATTTCCACGTTACGCTGCTGCGACTTCTCGGCCTCGACGACAACAAGCTTACCTTTTATCACGCCGGCCGCTTCAAGCAACTCAGCCAGTTCGGTGGCACCGTTATCAAAGACTTGATCTCGTAATCGCTCCATTTCAGCGGATGAAAGTTTTTCAAACACTCCTGGTTGCGACAAAACCGTACGCCCTGATTGTGGGCCTGCAGCCAGAGATGCCCCTTGCGTTCGGTGAGATCGCCACCGCATTCCGCGACAAAACGAAACGTACGCACATAAAAATCATGAGTTGGTCGTCGCCCAGTCGGCGCATAGCATCTCTGCCTGTTGCAGAACCGTCTTGACCGCTTCCTCTTGCAGGTCTGGCGGATAGCCGTATTTGTTGAGGATGCGTTTGACCATCACCTTGATTTTAGCCCTGGCGCTCTCGCGGAGCGTCCAGTCTATCGTTACGCTCTGCCGAACCTTGGTGATCAACTACGCTGCGATCACTTTTAGCTTGTCGTCACCCATCGCTATCAAGGCCGATTCGTTGGCGGCTAACGCGTCGTAGAAGGCCACCTCGTCATCCGCGTCAGGCCAAGGTTCTGACCTCGCTTGGTGGCCGCGTCCAAGTCCTTGGCGAAGGTGATCAGCTCTTCCAACACCTGCATCGTCGAGATGGCTCGGTTGTGATACGAGTTCAACGTCTTTTTCAGCTTCTCGGAAAACACTTGGGACTGAATGCCAATTGTGGACTCGCGGTCCATGGGCTCGCGCCCATGGCTACATCCTGTCGCCGCCTTGCGGCTAAATGCAATCGAGTCCAAACGGGACGGCATGTTGTAGCCATGGGCGCGAGCCCATGGTTGGGCGCGAGCCCATGGTCACGGGGCACCTGCCCCGTCCGAAGCCCCAACGACCCAACGGGGCGACATGATACAACTTTCCTGTCGTCCCTTCGGGACTGAATGCCAATTGTGGACTCGCGGTCCATGGGCTCGCGTTCATGGCTACATCCTGTCGCCGCCTTGCGGCTAAATGCAATCGATTCGCGGCTAAATGCAATTTAACATGTTGGTGCGAGTTCATTGAATGAACTCCTGTTCGAAAACGTATTTTGGGTCGTACTGGATCTGATGGCGTTCCAACATACCAATAAATTCTTCCTGAAACGTTTGTTTGCGGTGGTGTTCTTCCTGGTTGAGGATGTATGTGCGGACTGCCCCCTGCTGTGACTCGCTTACGGAAAACGCACCATACCCTTTCTGCCATTCGAAGGGGAATCGTGGTCTGATATTTTCGTTTACCATTTTCGATGAGTTCGTTTTGATCAATCGTAAAACGTCCGAGAACGCAATTGTGGGACTTAGCTTCGCCAGCAAATGAACATGATCGTTCACACCACCCATACACAACAAAGTCCCCTTGTTTTCGCGAATGATTCCGCCAACATAACCATATAGCTCGTCCTCCCACGTTTTTTCGATCGTTGGCTTACGAAACTTAGTACTGTAAACGATATGAAAAAGGAGATTCGTGAACGTTGACATTACTTCTCTTCCCTACCGGTGCCAAATCAGCCGGAATGCGACACTTCTTATGGTCTTGGCGTATCTGTCTGCCGGTCCAATCCAATAGCTCTAAGTACAACTCGAAACTCATTCCAAGAAAACCTTTGTCGCTTGCGATTTTCATCATGCTGTCCGAGAGGCCTTTGGGCTTATCACGAAATTGCAATTTACCTTGGCGACGATGGATTACGACTTGCCGGTCGTGCTTTTACCCAACCAACTCGTGAATCGGTTTTCCCTGATCTAGCAGAGGAAAGGGTCGGTTTAAATGGTCATTAAACGTTACGGTTTGGGCATCGATTCCCAAATGATGATAGATCGTGGCTGCAATGTCTTGAGGGCTGATTGGGCGCTCAACGACATGTTCGCCTCGTGAGCTGGAGCGTCCGATTGTTTGTCCCATCCGCATCCCTCCTCCTCCAAAAAGCACGCTAAAGGTATTACCCCAGTGGTCACGGCCAGCGTTGCTATTCATTCTCGGAGTGCGTCCGAATTCCCCCATCGCCACAATCAGCGTCTTGTCATACATGCCACGGTCGATCAAATCTTCTACCAGGGTTGCAATTGCGCGGTCCAATGGCGGTATCAGAAGTCGAGCTCCTTCCTCGGTTTTATACTGCCCAGGTGAGCCGTGATGATCCCACGGGACGCAGTTGACTGTTACAAAAGTGACACCATGCTCTACCAATCGACGAGCCGCCAAAGCGCTTTGCCCAAATGTATGTCGACCGTAGCGGTCTCGCAGTGAATCAGATTCTCGCGACAGGTCAAAAGCGTCACGGGCCTGGTTGCTCGTAAGCAATTCAAAGGCCGCTAGCTGATGCTCATCGAACTCCTTCAGCAAGGGCACGGTGTCGGCCCTCAATCGATCGATCGATTGCCTTAATTCATGGCGGCCCGCGAGTCGTTGCAGGGTCAAACTATTTCCCAACGACAGATTCTTAACCTCAAAATTAGCTTTGTTGGGATCCGAATTAACAACAAAGGGATTCCATCCGCCTCCCAGGTACGCCGCGTAATGAAACAAGTTATCGGTGCCACCACGCAAGTCAGGGACTGCTACGTATGGCGGTATTCCAACCGTGTTTGCACCGCGTAGACGGGCCACTGCAGAACCGATCGCAGGACGACGTTGCTGTTGATTATCGGGCGAGTTGAATGCGGGACCCTCGAATCCGGTCAGCATCCAATGATTTCCCTTTGTATGATCACCTGTCCCATGATTGACGGTTCGCACTACCGCCAGTTTATCCGCCACGCGTGCTTGCTCTGGCATCAGCTCTCCGAACTGTATTCCTGGAACGTTGGTTCTAATCGCTCCAAACGGTCCTCGATATTCCGAAGGTGCTTCCGGTTTTGGATCCCAGGTCTCCATGTGGCCGGGGCCACCGCTGAGCCAAAATAAGATGACATTGGAACCTGCTGCAGATGGTCGGATTGTTCCTTGAGCCTGGAGTTGCATTAAATTCGCTAGCGTTAATCCGCCCGCACCCAGAGCGCCAGCTTGTAAAAAACATCGACGCGAAAACGCCTGTTGTATTGGGTGCGACGTTTGTCGGCTCGCGTTTGTCATTCGAAATGCACGGATTGTGAGTTAGGATGCGTTTGCGTTTCCACTTGAAATTGCATTATTGTCGAACGGATCCAAGAGATGATAGTCTGAAAAGAAAACAATTTAAAGATGCCTCCGCTATACCAGCCACCAGGCTCCATTGGTGAGAACGTAGATTCCCAAAATCAAATTCGTGACGGAGTGAGCAGCGATACATTCCCAAAGATTCTTGGTGTGCCAAGCAAGCAGGGAAATCATTGAGAACCAAACGGCAGCCGCGAGCAGTTCGCCCGGATGCATCAGCATCGGTAGCAACGTCCCGACCAACGCGGATATTGCGGTGACACGCCCTATCGGATAATCCGTCCAGTCCTCGGAAGCGATGTAACGCATGACAAAGCCTCGCAGGAAGTATTCTTCTATGATGGGCACAATGATTATCAAGCCGAACCCACGCAATGCTAAATATGCAAAAGTAGCCATTCGCTGATCTTTCCATTCTTCGAATGGGTTGAATGCAGATCGCACGCCTGATCCGAGTAAGCTCTCCAGCCCCCATGTCTTCAGTAATGGCAAAAGCGTAGTTTGTTCCCAATTCAAATTGCAGAGGTAGATCCAAACGATGCCGCCCGCGATCCCTACTGCGATCCCTTTCCAGCGTATTGTTTGAGCCAAGGTTTTGTTCCATGGCCAAACGAATGCGAGTGAGGCTGTCGTTGCGATTAGCTTGACCGCGTAAACCCAAGGATAGTAGCTATACGGAATAGCGGTCGAGGAATCCGCGTTCGGCTTAGGCTCAAGCGAGCCGATGAGCATAAATATTGCCATCGGTAAAACAAAGGGCAGCCAAGGATGTTGGGTTAGGAGTGCTTTTAGCCAGTTTGCTGTTTGGTTCATTGCGACAAGGAGTTCAGCGGGAATTGTGAACGCAACTACTAGCCTTCGGGCTCACACAGTGTGAGCCGCAGGGCGATAGCCGCCGGTAGGGTGGCTGTATGATACACTTTTGTCCCCCGTGGCATGGGCGTCTCGCTCATGGAATCACGAGCGGGACGCTCGGGCCACGCGAGGGTCGACTTTCGTTAGATATTCAGTCGGGTGCCCCAGCATCGCTGGTTGTCTAATTTCGAGTTCAACGCAACCAAAACGCTGGCTTGAATCGCATCTGGATGATTAGAAGGCAACACTCATCGCACTCATGATTGGATACAACCATTTCAGGATAGTATTTCAATAACCTGTTCGGACCTGCAGGAGATATAATGTGGGACAGTCGGCCCTAGGGTCTCATCCATGCGCTCCAAAAGTTCATGTGACGGCCCCCCGCTCCTGCCTTGAATCCACCTCACTGATTGGCACGCAATTGTGTCAGTCTCCAATCGATTTTTGATTACCCAAAAGGTCTTTTCGTGCGATCTTGGATTGCCACTATTTTGCTGTTCTTTAGCAGCCTCATAACGCTTGGTCGCGTCGATGCGGCCGAATCCGTTGAGATGTTGGTACTCATGAATGGTTCGGGAAAAGTGGAACGCTACGACCTCGCGAGCGGCAACCATCTTGGAACATTACTGAGTGGGCTTCCGCCCTCGAATGCAATTCTGATTGACGTCGATGGACGTTTGCTAATTTCTACGGGCGTGCCGGGAGGCGCGGGAACCGTGTTGCGTTATGACCCACGGGGTGATGGACGGGTAGAGACACTGCTTGACATTCCGGAAGGCTACGGTGGCAGGCTGTTTCGCGCGACTGGAATGACTTGGTTCGAAGGGGACTTACTGGTTGCCAGTCAAGGCGACGGCAAAGTCAAACGATACTCTTATCCGTCTGGCGAATGGAAAGCAGACTCTGCCCTTGCTTCACCCGGAGGTATTACGCAAATCGCCGTGCACGACGGGCGACTGTTCGTTACCGACTTTGTTGCTCAGGCACTAAGACGGGCGTCCGAAAAGCTCGATGGTTCATTGAGTGACATATGGGCTGAGCGAACGGCTCATGCTCCTTGGGGGCTGGCGTTTGACAAAAAGGGAGTCGCCTATTGGAGCACCTCCGCGAACCGCATTCTCCGTTTCGATGGAAAAGAAACGGTCGAATGGGCCGGAGTTGGCGGTGAGCTGAATACTCCCGTCGGTATTGCGATTGGACCAGACGGCTTGATTTATGCTGCGAACTTAAACGCGACGGTGAGCGTTTGGCCAAGCGATGCGGCGAGCATCAGCGGCCCTTTGCAAGTGCTAAGTGGTCCTGAGATGAAATCTCCGATCAGTTTTGCGTTTGCAGCGGAAATTCTTTCGAAAGAATTTGTATACACGCCAGCCGCTGAGGATTCCTTAGGCTCCACAGATAATCTTGCGTTCTTTGAATCGAAGATTCGACCTCTACTCATTGCACGATGCATTGAATGCCATGGCGAAACATCGCAGGAGGGCGGGCTTCGTTTGGATACTCGTCATGCTTGGGAGGAAGGTGGGGAGTCTGGCCCAGCGATTCGTTCAGGCAAGCCAGAAGATAGTCTGCTGATCAAGGCCATTCATTACGCAGACAAAGATCTGAAGATGCCGCCAGACAAGCAGTTGTCCCTAGACGAGATCGCATTGCTCTCGACATGGATTCGACATGGAGCCATCGACCCGAGACAAGATGCTGGCGTTGCGGCCCCGCCCACAACCAATGAGTGGGCCGAGGAATTTCAGAAACGCCTCGATTGGTGGAGCCTGAAGCCACTAGCGAAACCAGAGCCACCGATCTTGCGAGACAACCATTGGTCAGAACTCCCTGTGGATCGATTCATCTTGGCCGCTCTCGAACGAGCGAATCTCCAACCTGCTCCTGCTGCAGAGCCGGCAGTATTGCTTCGGAGACTCGCGATTGTTTTAACGGGTTTGCCGCCAACGCCAACTCAGCGCGAAACGTTTCTGCAGCATTGGCAAGTCAATCCTAACGTAGCTTATGAGAAGCTCGTCGATGAGTTCCTCGATTCACCGCATTTCGGGGAACATTTCGCGCGGCATTGGATGGACGCCGTTCGATACACCGACACGTACGGTTATGAATGGGACGTTCCCGCAAAAGGAGCCTACGAGTATCGCGACTACCTGATCCGTGCCTTCAACGGCGACGTGGGATTTGATGTCTTTCTGCGCGAGCAATTGGCCGGTGATTTACTGCCTCAGCCGAGAGTGAATACCGAACTAGGAATCAACGAGAGTATCATTGGTCCCATGTTCTATCATATGGGCGAGCATCGGCACGGAAGCAGTCTGGCCTACAACGGTGTGCATCAGGAGATGGTCAGCAACAAGATAGACGCCTTTTCCAAAGTCTTCTTAGCCACGACGGTCGCCTGTGCGAAGTGTCACGACCACAAGCTAGAAGCTGTATCCCAGAAAGATTACTACGCGCTCGGGGCTGTGTTCATGACTCCACGTTGGGTCAGCCGACCGGCGGATGCTCCTGGAAAGAACGATGGGGCGATTGCAAAGCTGAAAGAATTGCGAAGTGCAATTCGTGATGAGATCGCAAAACAATGGATGGAAACAACTCTTCCATCAACAATCTGGCATGCTCCGTTGGAAGCCCCCAACGTACCACAGCCAACGATCGACGACATCTCTTTCCCACTTGCAAAACTAATCGCCGCCAAAGTTGACGTTGAATCGACGTGGAATGCACTCAAGACCGAATGGGCCACCACACGCGCGGCTCGCATCCAAGGGAACGAGTCCTTTCAGTTTCTCACCGATTTTGCATTGCCCCAGATTCCGTCAGGTTGGGTGACCGATGGTGACGGGATGAAACATGGATGGGTCGAAGAGGCCACGCCATTGATCGCACTCGACGGTGAATCCATCATCTCGCGAATATTGCCGCGAGGCTATCACACACATTCACTGTCTTCTAAACTCCCTGGGGCGCTGAGAATGCCTCCCGAGAATCGGGTGCCAGGTCAGTTCGTAAGTCTCAAACTCGCCGGTGGGGAGTTTGGCGGCTACCTTCAAATGGACGAAAACTCCATACTGCATGAAGGTGTCAGCATCCTCAATCAGGTTCAACCGACTTGGCGAACCATTGGCGATACCCCTATGAAAGGGGGCGTTACGAAAGTCACCGTCGATTTCGTGACTTCGTCGCTCAACCCGAATTTTCCGGCCAGAGTAGGGGTCGTTCCGGGGTTGCCGAATCACGATATGGGGTACGACAAACGCAGTTGGCTAAGCGTAACGGGTATCGCGACGCATGATGTGGGAGGAACACCACAGGATACGCTTGATGCTTTTGAATCGTTATATGCCAGCTTGCCTCCCAAGACCGTCGAGGAAGTCAATGATCGTGTCTCCGCGTGGTTCACCACTGTGATTCAACGATGGTGCGAGGGACATGTCCTTCACGGTGATCGCCAAGTCATTGAGTGGTTATTGTCGCATAATCTGTTACCGAATCAGGCGGCTCCGGATAGTCGTCTCGCACAGTTGATGAGAGAGTATCGAGCTGTCGAGCAGAACATCGCATTTCCCCGTTCAGTGAACAGTATGGATGAACGAGAGGTCGCCAAATCTGGACTTCATCTCAACATACGGGGCAACTACGACGCGCTCGGGGAGTTGGTCATGCCCGATTCCCTGCAAATGTTCGCAGGTCGGAACGATGTAGCCAAGAGCACGGGAAGTGGCCGCCTGGAACTTGCCGATTCCTTGCTGCATCCTGAGCATCCGCTGACTTCTCGAGTCTATGTGAATCGCGTATGGCAATGGGTATTTGGAACTGGGCTGGTGACTACACCAGATGACTTTGGACGACTAGGGGACAAGCCTTCCAATCCGGAATTACTCGATTGGCTGGCGAGTGATTTTGTTCGTGAGGGGTGGGCGACCAAGAAGCTAATCCGGCAACTACTGCTCACTGAAACCTTTCGTCAATCAGGCAAAGGCAGTGAAGATGCAAAGCAGCGTGATCCTGCCAATCGCCTACTTCATCACTATCCCACTCGGCGACTAGAAGCCGAATCCATTCGCGATGCCATGCTCAAAGTTTCCGGGCGTCTGGATGACAAGTTATACGGTCGATCGATCAATCCGTTCCGGCCGGCTGAAGACAGAGCCAAGCGACTCTTCTCTGGTCCGTTGGATGGAGACGGACGTCGGTCTCTCTATCTGACCATGTCAATTATGGCCCCACCCAAGGTTTTGACAATTTTTGATTTGCCCGATTTGCGACTTCCCAGTGGTAAACGCAATGTGACCAATGTTCCGTCGCAATCTCTGATGATGCTCAACGATCCGCTGGTGAGCATTCTCGCCAAACATTGGGCTTTGAAACTTCTAAATGCCCCGCATAACACACCAGAAGAACGGGTGAACGCCATGTTTATTGCAGCCTTCGCCCGCGCACCGCAAGAGCATGAGTTGCAGCAATGGACCACCGCTGCCAAGGACTTTTCAACCACGCCTGACTTGATGAAAGACGAAGCTGCCTGGACCCAACTGGCGCATACATTCTTCAACACTCAGGAGTTCATTCACTACCGCTAAAGCAGCAGTAGGAAACTTGGAAAGTGCAACGATCACCATACCCTCCCATGAAATGAAAGTGTCCATGAAACATCCCCAATGTCCTGGCTCCATTGCCCCTGCCGACACACGACGAGGCTTCCTTCAGCAATCCTCCGCTGGGTTTGGTATGCTTGCGCTCAATGGTTTGTTCTCTAGCCAGGCCCAAGCGGCGACACAGCTTCCTGCCAAGGCCAAGAACGTCATTTTTTGTTTCATGGATGGTGGACCAAGCCATGTCGATACGTTCGACTACAAACCGATGCTCAAGAAACATCAGGGGCAACCCATCGGCTCCCATTGGGTCACCAAACGGTCCGACAACTCTGCGGGGCGAGTTTGGTTGGGATGCCCATGGGAATTCAAGCAACGCGGCGACAGCGGATTGTGGGTGAGTGATCTGTTTCCGAATCTTGCTCAGGTTGCAGACCATCTTTGCGTCGTGCGATCGATGGTTGGAGAATTGCCTCTGCATGGTCAGTCCAATCTATTGCTGCACACCGGACGCGTTCTCGGACAGGCACCCAGTATCGGAGCCTGGATATCCTACGGACTTGGTACTGAGAACAAAAATCTCCCCGCTTATGTCTTACTGAACAATGACTGGGTTCCCAACGGCGGCCTCGAAAACTTTGGCAGTTCTTTCCTTCCCGCCAGTCATCAAGCCACGATGATGCGTGCCAAAGGGACGCCAGTCGACAATATATCGCCACAAGACAGCAGCACAACGCAGCGTCAAAAGCTGACTTTGCTAGCCGAATCGAATGCAGCCTTCGGGAAACAGACTTCGGAGCCACAAGAGATTGAAGCGGCCATCGCAAACTACGAGACTGCGTTTCGGATGCAGAGCAATGTTCCAGATCTCGCCGATATAAGTATGGAGCCAGAACACATTCAAAAGATGTACGGCGTGGACTCGTCCGATGAACATCAACGGTTCTATGCGACGCAGGCGTTGCGAGCTCGCAGGCTGGTGGAGGCAGGAGTCCGGTTTGTTGAGATCACTTGCCCAAGTTTCGACGGCAACAATTCGCCGTGGGACCAACACACACTTCTCAAGACGAACCATGAGAAGAACGCTAGAGTCACCGAACAATCGGTCGCTGCACTCATTACGGACCTTCATCAAAGAGGCTTGTTGGATGAGACGATCGTACTCTGGGCAGGTGAGATGGGACGAACTCCTGCCGTCGGTGCTATCAACGATACCACCGGACGCGATCATCACGTGAGCGGCTACACCATCTTTATGGCAGGCGGCGGATTTAAGGGCGGAATGACCTACGGCGAGACCGATGAGTTCGGAACAAACGCTGTTATCAATCCAGTTACCGTTCATGACATCCACGCCACGATCTTGCACCAAATGGGACTCGACCACGAACGACTGACATATCGCTATGGCGGTCGTGACCATCGACTAACCGACGTGCATGGCAACGTGATTCGCGAGGTGTTGGCGTGAACAAACGCAATTTCAACATTCGATGTTATGTTGTGTTTAGTGCGCTAATACTTTGCGCATCAACCTCTCTGTCTCAAACGCGAGATACGCTGTCGGATACTTGGGCTGCCACGGATGCTTTAGGGCGAGTATTGCCGATGAGCTCTGAGGCTGACGAGCCCAAGCGGAACCGAACCGTCGGCATCTTCTATTTCAACTGGCAAGCCTCTTTCGGAAACCAGAATGTCTATGACATCTCGAAAATTCTGAACGCGGACTCCACGGCTCTTCCTTGGGGGCCTGCACAGGCCCCGCACTACTGGAACGAGCCTCGCTTTGGTTACTACAGACCGGATGATCCATGGGTCATCCGGAAACAAGTCCAAATGCTCACGGATGCTGGCGTGGACGTGCTCATTTTTGACGCTACCAATGGACTTACTTATGACGCGGAGCGAGAAGCGTTGTGCTTGGTGTTAGAACAAATGCAGTCCGAGGGACATCTCGTCCCCAGGATCGCGATATTTGCTAATGCAGGTC
Organism: Pirellula staleyi DSM 6068; assembly: GCA_945870455.1. Classification (GTDB taxonomy): domain Bacteria; phylum Planctomycetota; class Planctomycetia; order Pirellulales; family Pirellulaceae; genus JBKCUI01. Next base: position 44,263 of record CAMBSL010000001.1, read on the forward strand.
ACAATGCGGTGGTACAGCATTTGTGGGAGACTTTTTATAAGCCTGGCAAGCATCGAAAACTCTGGTTTGAGTGGAAAGGAAAGCCTTTGCTACTTACGCCCACGACGGGGTTGAGTGAAGAGGTGACAACCTTCTTTACCATCCGTACCTCCTGGGCTTGGACTCGCGGTCAACCTTGGTTCGGCGATGGAAAGGATAAGTGGCCATGGTTAGACCACGCACCGCAACTGCCCGGCTGGCATGACGCGCCCAACAAAGCAGAATGCGTCCCAGTAGGAGTGAGTCAACACGCGACCAGCAATATCGGGCGCAGCTACCATGGCAGTCGGCAACCTGCGCCAACTGAGTGTCATCCAGACCAGGGATTGTACTTCGATGAGCAATGGCGGCATGCCCTCCCACTCGATCCCGAGTTCCTCTTCATCACCGGCTGGAATGAGTGGGTGGCCCAGCGCTTTCTCTCGGATGGTACCCAAGCATTCCAAGGCCGAATTTTGCCAGCCGGGGAATCATTCTTTGTTGATTTGTACGACCAAGAGTTCAGTCGCGACATCGAGCCCATGCGTGGCGGTTTTGGTGACAACTACTACTGGCAGATGGCCGCTAACATTCGTCGATACAAAGGTGTACGACCAGTGCCTGATGCCTCGCCACCCAAGACGATTTCGATCCCTGGCGACTTTGCACAATGGGACAATGTAAAACCCGTGTATCTCGATGACCAGCACGACACCGCGCACCGCGATCACGAAGGCGTGCCCGGTGCCGGGCGCTACATCAACAAGACGGGTCGTAACGATCTCGACACAATGCACGTCGGCTATGATGCCACTCATCTCTTCTTTCACGTAACCACACGTGAGCCGCTCACCCCCTCGAACGATGTCGATTGGATGATCTTGTTGCTCGACACCGATCAAGATGGCAAGACTGGGTACCTCGGCTACGACTACCGGCTCAATCATAGTCGCAGTTCTCCGGGTGCCTCAAGCATTGAACTTTGGAATGGCAAAGCGTGGATAGCAGCAGGAAAGGCAAAGTTGCAAGCGGGCCCAAACGAGCTTCATATCGCGATCGATCGTCATTCGATTGGCTTGGCTGCCGACAAACCCTTGAAACTTGACTTTAAGTGGACCGACAATATCCCTCCTGGTGGCGATGGTATGGATTTTCTTGATCAAGGCGATACGGCGCCAAACGCCAGATTTAACTATCGCTTCCTCGTTTCGCCAACTCTCACTCCACCATAATCCCCTTGAATCCCCCTGCCATGACACGCACAAACGCTAAGTCTCGCATTCGGCCCGTCATCGGTTGTTTCCTGTCCATCGCCATGTACTTCGCCATTGGCTTTAGTCAATCCGCTCTATGGGCCCAGAATCGTGCAATGCCTAAGGTTGAGCGGGTTGATGCACAGCCGTTGCTGGTAATTACCAACCGACTTGCTGAAGCCATGCAATCGATTGGAGCACCTTTCACGCAGGAACAAATCCAAACAATCAACGTTCTGAAAAATGAGCCGAGTGATGCTAAAATCACAGCCAACATTCAGCGAATTTTAGATCCCTTGTGCGTTGCCTCCATCGAAATTCGAGCCGACGGCGAGACGATCGTAACACCTGGTGAGACGGTGGATTTAGCGGAAAACGGTTGGCGAGCCATGCTCGTAAAAGTCGTCAATCGGGCTGGGGTTCAATCCAAGCTGCGTGTGGATAGCCCTAACGCGAGACCCATCCCACACGGACCCAAAGAGGACATCGACAATCGTTGGTTAGCTCTTTCGATGTTTGATGGACGGCCTCTCAACGCCAATCTCAGCGGACTGGAATTGGAATATCGTATCGTTCAGTTATCTTCAACCACCGTCGGCAATCGCAAGGCTCGACTCGAGTTTAACGCTGGAATCGCGGGTTCCGCAAATTCCTCGGTCATTCGACAATGGCGGTTTGACAAGGATTCCGATGGATGGGGCGAACTCAATGACTTGAAAATGGTTGTGCGTAATCAGTCACTCTTTCTCGAAGCCACAGGAGACGATCCATTCATTTCTGCACCGGTTACGGCTCGGGGTGGACGGATGGTACTTCGCTTCTGGGGCCGCCCTGACGGACCGGGAGTTGGACAAGTCTTTTGGTGGACCGAACAGTTGCCACAACCCGATGGTGGCCGACAAATGGTATTCCAACTCGACCCTGGTAGCGATCGTGAATACGCTATCGAGTTGCCTGTTGAAGGTGATTTGAAAGGGGTTCGTATCGATCCCTTGCAAGGCCCGGGCAAATTCCGCATCGATTGGATTAATCTTGAATATGCTGCTGGCGAAAATGGCACATGGAACGGAGCCGATGTCGATATTCGAACGGTTCCAAGCACTGAAGTCAAATTCGCAGTCACCGATGCGGATGGTTCGCCCTGCATGGCAGCCTTTGAGATTCGCGACGATCAAGGTCGCGTCTATCCCTACCAATCAAAACGCCAAGCACCCGATTTCTTCTTTCAAACTCAGATCTATCGCGAGTCGGGCGAGAGCATTCGATTGCCACGCGGGAAATACACGGTGAAGTGTTCTCATGGTCCAGAGAGCATCGTTCAAATGCAAACGCTGGATGTGGGTGGCGAACCGTTAACGCTGAACTATCAAGTCCAGCGATGGATCGACACAGCCAAGCTTGGTTACTGGAGCGGTGATCACCATATCCATGCTGCGGGTTGTTTGCATTACGAAAACCCGATGCAGGGTGTGTTACCCAAAGACATGCTTAGGCATATCATGGGCGAAGATGTAAAGGTAGGTTGCTGTCTCACTTGGGGGCCTTGTTTCGATTTCCAAAAGCAGTTCTTTTCGGGCAAGCCGGACGACGTGAGTCGCTACCCGTATCTTCTTCGTTACGACATCGAAGTCAGCGGATTTGGCTCTCATCAGTCTGGGCACTTGAACTTGCTCAAACTTCGTCAGCAGATTCCCGCAGGGGGAAACTCGAATCAGCATTGGCCGACTCTAGGAATGAACACATTGCGATGGGCCAAACAGCAAGGGGCGGTCACCGGAACAGCTCACAGCGGTGCAGGCCTGACACGCAGCGTCGGTCGCGTCGATGGTAAAGACGGACCACACCGCTTGCCCAATTTTGATATCCCTGCGTTTGATGGAATCGGCGCCAATGAGTTCATCATGCAGGTGACCCATGAAGTAGACGGACCCGATGGAATGAAGCAACCTGCGCTTGACTTCATCGCGACCATGAACACGCCTCGTGAGACGGAATGGAACATTTGGTACCACGTGCTTAATTGTGGACGTCGTGTTGTTGCTAGCGGCGAAACCGACTTCCCATGTATGACTGGGGAACGCCTGGGAATAGGACGTGTTTATGTCAAGCTTGGCGGTGTGTTGGATTATGACCAATGGGTCGAAGCACTTCGTCGTGGTGAAAGCTACGTAAGCGATGGCACGAGTCACCTCATGGACTTCGAGAAAGAAGATGATGGTTCGTTTACGTTAACTGCGGCGTCGTATAAGTCGGATGAATCCGACGTGGACGTAGAACTGATCGTCAATGGATATCCTGTCGCCTCTCAAAAGATAAAAGCCAACGGGAAGACGCAGAAGCTTCACTTTGAAATTGCAAAACCGGAACGAAGCTGCTGGGTGGCTGCACGCATTTTTCCTTCGGCCCACACGAATCCAATTTGGGTTAATGTAGACAACAAGCCTGTCAGTATCCGTGCAAGCGCCAAATGGTGTCTCGCTGCCCTGGAACAATGTTGGCTTGAGAAGCAGAGGACGTACGCTCCAGGCGAGCAACCTCAAGCTCGTCTGGATTACGAACATGCGAGAAAGAACTATCAAAGGATTCTCAAGGATGCAGCCGAATAGTCGCGAATCGCGAATCGCACGCAGATTCTGCGGCGCAAGTCGTCCATGGAAAACGATAAAGCTGTTCTCGCTTCCCATCGCATTACTGTCGGTTGCCATTGCATCGGGATGCAAACCGACGCAAAAATCCACTCAAATCCCCTCGGCCGAAGTCAGCAATGTCGAACAAGCCAAACCGGCAGTGTTGATCACGGTGAGCATCTCCCCTGAATCAAGGGTTAAGGCGACTGCCGAGGAACTCGCGATGGAGCTTGATCAAGGCGTCTGGAAAGATTTCTTAGTCGAAATCGACAACGCTGCTGGGATCACAGCTCCACTCATCATTGAGTCCGAGCAGATCTTGCAGTCCGATGCTGACAGCTCGCGAGAACGGTGGCTACAGTTCGAGCTCAAACCTAACGTGGCACTCACTGGATTGCGGAACGAAATCCGCAGTCTAAGATTGAAGAGTCGTGACTCAGGAATTCGGACAGCTATCCTCAACTTCAATGCGGGACAGGGAACGCAAGACTTGGGGTTCCGCAGCGATGTACTGGTTACTTTTAAGGTGCACGAAAAGTGACGAAGAGCCGAAACATCCTGTGGATTGGATTGAATGCGTGAGGACTTGATGCAGTAGCTTCGCCACGATAGTATTGGCTTAGACACCATAGCATTGTTGGACGAGTTCGACCATGCGTTCGATCGTCGTTCCGGCTTCAGGCGGAAGACGCATCGCCTGAAGGCGGAACTACAAACGGAAGCCTACCCCACGAGGGCTTGGAGCAACTTATGAGCAGGCACTTTTGGATCGCATTCGTCGTAATGCTCGGCATGCAGCAGTCGTCGCGAGCATTGGACATTCCGTTACATCCCACCGAGGCACGGATCGTTGCGCAGATCATCGGCGTCGAGGGACATGCGGTGGAAGTGGCCGAGGAGCCCGGTTGGGCGAAGGCAGGCGTCATCAAGCGACTCAAGGAACTGAGCGTCGAGACCACCAACCTGAAGTCTTGGGGAGTTCGCGGTACCGAAAACAAAGGGCTAAGCTTCAGTTTCATTTACGACGCCAATGGTCGCGCGCTGGCGCTCACCATCGAGGAACTCATATGAATCCGATTTGTACTGCATCGTTCTATCGCCGAGGCATGAGCCTGCTAGCACTCGCCCTGCTGATCATGCCATCGGCAAATGCTGCAGATGCCGCCGTGGCGCCGTCTGTCACCTCGTTTTTCCAGACGTACTGCATCGGTTGCCATGGGCCAAAGAAGCAGCAGGGTGACTTTCGCGTGGATGCACTGAAGATTGCTGCGAACGCCGCTGACGCGGAGAACTGGCAACTGGTGCTCGATAACCTGCAACTCGACGAGATGCCGCCGAAGGCTGCTAAGCAGCCGAAGCAAGCTGAGGTGGAGCAAGTCACAACTTGGATTCAAAACGAGCTGTCGCGTGCGGCAGCGGCACTTAAAGGGACCGACGGCGAGGTGGTGCTGCGCCGACTCAACCGCGTGGAGTATGAAAACACAGTCGCTGATCTCTTCGATGTGCATGGCGACTTCACGGCGGGTTTTCCCGAGGACCTTCGCGACCACGGTTTCGATAACAATGGCGGCGCCTTGATGCTTTCCGCAGCGCAGATGCAGGAATACATGAAGGCCGCCGACTACATCTTGGCTCGCACAATCGCGCCTGCCACTCGCCCCGAGACGAAGAGCAAGACCTTCACTCTGCACGATGAAAATCTCCGTGCGATCGATGCTGCTGCGAAGAATCTCGCCATGCGACTGGCAAAGTTCGACAGCCTGACACCGCAAGAACAAGCCAATACTCTCAAAACCGAGGAAGCTGCCAAGGCCAATCCCGACTCTCACGGTTATCGCTTTCCGGTGCTGGAAGATGGAGTGTTGCGCCCACCCAAGCCTTCCGATGGCCAGCATCTCGATGCTGTCATGACCGTGCAGCAGTACTTCAGCGGTCAACCTCAAAGTCACAGACACTTCAATCTCAGCCGTCCTGGCTGGTATCGCGTGAAAGCGGTGGCTTACGCGCTCAAGAATGACGGCAAGCCGGTACGCCTGAGGTTCAGCGCAGGACGGCCAGTGCCCGGCGTGCTGCCGAAAGTCGAGAGCGCATTCTCCTTTACTGACGATCAGCCGCGCGAGGTCGGAGCCAATTACTACCTGGAACCCGGTGACCGCGTGGAGTTCACGATCATGGACGGCGCGCCGCACAGTCAGGGCCGGTCGATGATTGACCAGCCGGGGCCGTTCATCGCGATCCGTTCCTTCAGCATCGAAGGGCCGGTGTATGAAAGCTGGCCGCCGAAGGGACATCGCACTTTGTTTGGCGACATCGATCCAAAGCAGCCGACGCCCGAGAAAGCGGCCGCCATCGCCGCCCATCTCGCGCCGAAGCTCTTTCGAAGACCTGTGGATGATCTCGCTATAGAGAAGTACCGAGCGCTGTTTGAGAAGTTCACGAAGGCGATGACGCCAGACGAGGCGCTGCGCAGCATGTTGGCCGCGATGCTGGTCTCGCCCCGTTTTCTCTATCACGAAGAACCGCCCAGCGGTCCCGACGCCTTCGCCATTGCATCGAGGATGTCTTGCTTTCTGTGGCGTTCCACGCCAGATGACGAACTGCTGACGGCTGCGGCGGATGGCAGCTTGCTCGATGCCACGAAACGGCGCACGCAGGCCGAACGTATGTTGGCAGATAGCCGCACCGAACGCTTTTTGAACGACTTCACCGGCCAATGGCTGCGCGTGCGCGAAGTCGGCCTGATGAAGGCGAACGCGGAGCTCTATCCGGAATACGATGCTGAACTTGAAGCGGCCATGCGAGCTGAGACAGAGCACTTCATTGTTGAGATGTTCCAGCGGGACCTGCCGCTCTCGAATCTCATCGACTCCGACTGGACCATGCTCAATGAGCGTCTCGCAAAACACTACCGCATCGATGGCGTGGTTGGACCTGATTTCCGATGTGTGAATCTGGACAAGTCGAAGACAGTGCGCGGCGGATTGTTGACTCATGCCAGCATTCACGCGGTCACCTCAAACGGCAGCACAACTTCGCCCGTAATTCGCGGCACCTGGTTACTCGAAAAGTTCCTTGGCACTCCCGCGTCGCCTCCACCACCGGACGTGCCTACCATCGAACCGGATATTCGCGGTGCCACTACGATCAAGGAGCAACTCGCCAAACATCGCGACATCGCCAGTTGCGCCTCGTGCCACCGGAAAATCGACCCGCCTGGATTCGCTCTGGAGAACTTCGATGTCATCGGTGGCTGGCGGGATCACTACCGAGCACTCATTGAGCCGAAGCCCGGTGCTCGCGTTAAACTTACCGACGGGCCGCCCGTCGATCCTGCAGAGGAATGGGAAGGCGTAGGGCGTTTTGGCAGCTTCCATGAGTTCCGTGAATTGGTGAAGAAGCGGGAGGATCTTGTCGTGCAAAATCTGACGCACCAGCTTGCCACCTTTGCCCTCGGCCGTGTGCCTGGATTCGCCGACCGCCAACCACTCAACAAAATTGCGACCCAAGTCCGCGAGAAAAAGAGCGGAATGAAGTCGCTCGTACTGGATCTCGTTTCCAGTCCCGTTTTTACCAATCCATAAACCGACCACAACACACTCATGAACACTCAACCAGCACTCGCCAACCGCCGTACTTTTCTTTGTGGAACAGGTGTTACTCTAGGTTTGCCATGGCTCGAATCGCTCGGCGGCATCGCCCATGCTGCGGAGGCTGGCAAGGAACCTCGCCGATTGTTGCTCATTTGCCTGCCACTGGGCATTTTCCGGGATTCGTTCATTCCGAAGCTATCTGGATCAGATTACGAGCTCACCGAGTATCTCAGCCCGCTGGCCGATCTCCGCGATCGCTTTACCATCATCTCCGGTCTCGAACATCCGGGCGTCAGCGGTGGTCACGCGGCGCAGGCGCGCATCTTCACCGGTATCCCGTCAGCGGAGAGAAACCGCCGCTCACTTGACCAGTATGTCGCCGCCTCGCTCGGCCAGCACACGCGTTTTGACTCGCTCGCGTTGAGCGCCGGGGCCAACGACTTTGGCTGGACCGACGGCGGCAGCATGGTGCCAGCGGAAAAAAGTATCGGCGATGCCTTCGCCAGGCTCTATGCCGAGGAGGGCGCGGCGAACAAGGCCAAGGTTCTGGGCGAGATCGGTCGCGGCAAGAGCATCCTCGATCATGTGCTGGATGAGGCTCACGACTTGGAGAGTCGACTTTCCAAACGCGACCGCGAGAAACTCGGTGAATACTTTGAAACGGTCCGCGCCACCGAGAAACGCCTCGCCAAATCCGAGGAATGGATTCACCAACCGAAGCCTCAAGTGAACTCAAAACCGCCCGCTCCCTTCGCTCCAGACGAGATCATCACCAACCTGCGCGGCGTTTGCGACCTGACCCATCTCGCCTTCAAGACCGACAGCACGCGCGTCATCACCTTTGGTTACTTCCGCCAGGACACTGTTACCGTGCCCGGCGTGAATGTCGGCTATCACAACCTCTCGCACCACGGCCAGGACGAAGGGAACATCGCGCAGCTCAAACGCGTCGAACGCGCATTCTTTGACGAGCTCAAAACGCTGCTGACAAATCTGAAGAGCACGCGTGAGGGAGACTCGACGTTACTGGACCGCACCACGATCCTCGTCACTTCGAATCTCGGTAGCGGCAACAGCCACAGCAACAAAGACCTGCCCGTGCTGCTAGCTGGAGGCCGCTTCCAACACGGCGAACACCTGAACTTCGCCCCAGGTACGGTGCCCTTGAGCAATCTCTATGTCAGCGTGCTGAACCAACTCGGTTTTGAAGACCAATCCTTCGGCACTTCGACTGGAACGTTGCAAGGGCTAACGGTCGCCTGACGACCCATTCGAACTACCCAAGCACAAGCATTCGAAAACAATCCCATGAAGTCACGCATCCTCACGCTCGCCCTTATCCTCGTAGCTGCTACTGTGGTTGTCGCGGAAGAGACTCCCGAAGAAGCAAAGATTCGCGATGCGATTCCACTCGGCGGCGACTTCCAGCCGAACCCGAAGGTGGGTGCGTTCGTTGTGGTGGGGCATGGAGCCCGCATCATCGTCTCAAAGGACGATGGCCAGACCTGGAAGCAAGCGTTCTTCGCCGAACCGGGCGCTGATCACGGCCCGTGGGCCACAAAATCCGTCGCCTACACCAGCGGCGTCTTCGCAGTGCCGGTTGGCTGGGGTGGTCCAACAATCTTTCTCGCTTCCGATGATGCCGTGAACTGGCGGCACTTAACCAGCGGTGCGGCGAAGCTACCGGATGCCAAAGGGGACCCACGTTTGATGACCGGCACCTGGGGACTCGCTGGCGGCCAAGGCGTTTTTGTCTCCAGCGGCTACATGACCTTCAGCGTCACAGCGGACCTTGGCAAAACTTTTACCTCCTTTGCCATGTGGGGCAAGTTTAAGGACGATCCGCGCGGCAAAATGTCCACCCATCACATTGGCACTGTGTATTGCGGCGACGCCAGCGGGCGTTTTCTCGCACTGGGCGATAATCGCGGCGACTCGGGCCCGAAGTTCGGCCATCTCTTCGCCAGTGACGATCTAGGCAAGACCTGGAAATGGCTCGCGCCCCAAGGTCTCGACGCCTCGTCCGGTCGCGGCACTTTGACGTGTAACGGCAAGCTGCTTGTCATGACCGACACGATGGCCGCGAACGCGTGGACCAGTGTCGATGCTGGCGAAACGTGGGACGGCCCGCATGCGACCGGCACGCAACGGGCCTCGCTCAGTGTCGTAAACGCCGAGTTCCGGCTTTGCGGAAAACATCCACGTACCAGCGTCGATGGCAAGACATGGCGAGATCTCCCCGCCGCCGTCCCCGAAGGACAAGTGATCGCCAGCGACAAAGGGACGCTCATCAGCATCCACCCTCAGCGATTCAACATCCAGCGCAGCACCAACGGCGGCGAAACTTGGCAGGAGGTTCACTCCTTCGTACCAGCCGACATCAAAGGCGGCGCACAAGGACTGCGTGATGGTGCGTTCGGCCTCGTGGCACCCTGAATGAGCCCAATCGCCACAGTGCTCATCCATGAGGTTGCGGATCCATCACACGTTACTTCATCGACAAGTGGAAAGGGGGCGGTCATCTCGCTCGCCCACATCTGGAGAATTGGCTCGATGCAATCCGTAACGGAGCAATTCTTAACGCGCCCGTCGAAATCGGGCATCGCAGTGTAACGATCTGTCACTTGGCCAACATCGCGCGCGAACTTAATCGCCCGCTTCATTGGGATCCGGAAGCGGAGCAGTGTGTCGCCGATGACGAAGCCAATCGTTTGCTAGATCGTCCACGCCGAAACGGCTTCGAATTGCCGCACGCATGATTTGAACACGTCCGGATGCGATTGATATGCCAGTGGGAAAACTACAGGCGAGTCATCAGCTCTTGCGGCTTCTGCCCAGAACCACCAAAGGCCGTGACGCAATCTAAGTGGCCGACATTCGCCCCATTGCCAAGACACTCGACTGGAAGAGGCAACGACAAATATGGCGAGAATTGAAAAACTCCCGGGCTGCTAACCCTGCAGTCGAATAGTTTGGGTCCGGTTCGGTGGGTCGGAACCACACGGCGTTGTAACAAGCAACCACTTATCAACAAGAGAGCGCGATAGTTCGCATTAGAAAATACCGTTCATACGGAAACAACAACCGGAAATTTTGCTGCCAGTAACAAAAGTGAGACCGCTGTAAGCTGGGCTTGAAAATCCGAAAACATTGGGTAATTCAGCGATCGTCGCAGTAGAAAGCCTCTCACTCCGCGAACTGGCGTGTAGCCTAAAGTTCGCAGGATGAGCCAAGTACGCCCGGAAGGATTTGAACCTTCAACCCTCGGTTCCGAAGGTCACTCTTTCCCAAGTCTACTTTTGCTGAAAAACCCTTCAAATACTGCGAAAATCATTATACAACGAATGTTGCGTTCGTTGCAACTGGATGCGTTGAATCGCGGTATTGGGGGTTATTCGGTATTATTCGGTATGCGCGTAGTGGAACCTATTCGCATTGATTTTTACGACAGCAACCGCAACCTTCTTTCGTATGCAGTCTGAAGCGACTTAGCGACTGCTGGTGCGTACTTCATCGCTGCCACGAGTGAACAGACCGGCCACTACGGAAACGCTGGAAACGGCAACGACTACGATCTCACCACCTGCGGACAATCGGATTCCGCTACCCGGTGCCAACCTGGTCAAGACATACAAGGGGCGCAGCATCCAGGTCATGGTGCGACCAAATTCATTCGAGTTCGAGGGGACTCAATACAAGACACTCACAGCTATCGCTCGAGTCGTCACAGGGCAAAAGAACATCAACGGATTTCACTTCTTCGGACTACGCAAAGCGGAGGCTGCTCAATGAATAGGGATAAAGAAATACGAAAGCTCAACTGCGCTATCTACACTCGCAAATCGACCGAGGAAGGGCTCGACCAGGATTTCAACACACTTGATGCCCAGCGTGAATCAGCTGAGTCATACATCAAGAGCCAAGAAGCCGAGGGCTGGGTCTGCCTTCCCGATCATTATGACGATGGTGGCTTTACCGGTGGCAATATGGATCGCCCTGCATTGAAACGCCTTCTCGCCGATATAGAGGCCGGTAAAGTCGACTGTATCGTGGTCTACAAGGTGGATCGTCTCAGCCGATCGCTAATGGACTTCGCCAAGATGCTCGAAGTCTTCGAACGCAAGAGCGTGGCATTCGTCAGCGTCACCCAGCAGTTCAATACCACGAACTCAATGGGCAGGCTGATGCTAAACGTGCTCCTGTCCTTCGCCCAGTTTGAACGCGAGATCATTTCGGAGCGAACACGAGACAAGATGGCGGCCGCTCGGCGCAAAGGCAAATGGGGTGGCGGCTTGGCTCCGCTCGGTTACGACAACGATCGAGAAGGTCGCAAGATCGTGGTCAACGAAGACGAGGCCGCACAGGTCCGTGGAACCTTCGAGCTGTATCTTGAGTGCCAGTCGATCATTCAGACAATCAAAGAAATTGATCGACGGGGATGGAAGAACAAGCTGACGGTTACTAAGAGCGGCAAAGAACGCGGTGGCCGCCACTTCGACAAGAGTTCGCTGTTCAAGCTGCTCACGAACGTCGCGTACCTTGGCAAAGTTCGCTACAAGGATGAGATCCACGAAGGCGAACACGATGCGATCTTACCTATCGAATTGTGGGAGAAGGTGCAGAAGCAACTGAAGCACAATGGTCGAACCGGTGGCATCATGGTTCGAAACAAGTTTGGGGCTTTGCTCAAAGGACTAGTTCGTTGCGTTTGCTGCGACTGTGCCATGACTCCAAACCATACGACAAAGGGAGGCAACAAACGCTATCGCTACTACGTTTGCACTTCCGCACAGAAACGCGGCTGGCATACATGTCCTTCAAAGTCGATTTCCGCTAAGCAGATCGAGGACTTCGTCATCGAGCAGATCAAGAAGATTGGTTACGCGCCGGAGCTGATCCAGGACGTAGTCACCAGTGTCGCCGACAAGATGAAGGGGCAGCTCAAGCAACTCGAAGACGAGCGATTGGCCCTTGGTCGCGACACCGCACGTTGGAATAGCGAGATCCGCAAGACCACCGCACTGATTCGGCCCAACGAGACCGACTCCCCAGCGATCGCCCGGTTGGCCGACTTGCAAGAACGAATCGCTCACAACGAACGCCGGATCAACACCGTGCTAAGCGACATCAAAAAGATCAGCAACAACTTGCTTACCCAGCAGGATGTCGAGACCGCGATGACCACCTTCGATCCAATCTGGGAATCGATGACGCTCCGCGATCAGATCCGCTTGGTACAAGTTGTGATCAAACAAGTTGACTACGACGGCGAATCCGGACGCGTGACCATTACTTTCAACCCGATCGGCATCAAGAAGCGGGCCGAGCACGCAACCAAAGATCTTGAGGAGGCACGAGCATGAGCGACGAAATCCAAGTAGGAGCTACTTTTCACAAGAAGCGCGTTGGCAAGCACATCGCCATGGTCGAAGGCCCGCCGCCGACTGCTCCCGAGCGTCCGAAAGGACGATTGCCTCGCATCACTCGCTACATGGCACTCGCGATCTACTACGAAGACCTCATCCGCCAAGGCTATGTTCACGACTATGCAGAGATCGCCACACTCGGCCACGTCACTCGTGCCAGAGTAACTCAAATAATGAACTTAAGGTTGCTAGCTCCAGACTTACAAGAGCGACTCCTTTTTTTGATTCGCATCGTCGGTGGTCGAGACGCTTTGTGTCTTCGTCGTCTTCAATCAATAGCGCTCGAGTCTGACTGGCGTGTGCAACGAGATTGCTGGAATAAAGTCATGAGCAGCTAGCCCTTTTGTCGCTGGGCCAAAGCGAGAATGCTGCGGATAGCGGCCTGCATTTTGGAACGAGCCGACACGTTTTTGGAATAGACTGCAATTTCTATTGGTTGAAAATTAGTGGTCGCAATCTAGTTTTTGCACCGGGCGGTCGCACCCCCGAACCAATTCTTGTCACGACCGATTCAATTTTCGGGAGATACAATTAATCGCTCTGGAATCGGATTGGAAGTTACAGCGGCGCGTGTGGAGACAACTGGTCCTGGAAAAGCAACCTTAAGACGCGATCCAAGCAATCGGAAAATCACCGACCGACCGCTCTGAATTTGCTACCCCTCTTCGAGAGTTCCTAGCGATTCCAACGGTAAGTCCATTTCTTCTCGTCCATGTTGTAGCCTAGCCCTTCAAGAACGCGGTCTAGTTCACTGAGAAGGACTCCTGGTCTATTGGGATACAATGTTGACAAGTATTCTTTGGACTGTGCGTAAAGATGATCCGTAGATTCGATACCTGTTCCGTCCAGAGCTTTGCGGGCGACACTTGTAAGATCAAGTTCTGCAATTGCAGCGTTTGTTGGACCGAGCGGCTGGATCGGATGCTCTCGTGATTTGGTCAAGGGGCAAAGATTATCTGCATACCAGCGTGCCCACCCAAGCCATCGGTCAAGATTCTCTGGGTCTGAAGGACTTGCATCCGCTTCAGTGAGTCTCTCGTCTACTGCAGCAAGGTACCGGCGGATTCGCTGAGCGGTCTCCCAGTTTTCAACAAATTTCATGAGTTCGGCGCGGCGAGCACTTTCATCCTCAACCTGTTGCTTTTGCTTCAGTCGCCGATCATCGGCCTTCTTTTTCTGTCGCTGTTCGCATTCTCTGTCCAGACGACTCTGCTTTATCTCAGCAAGATACTTTGGGATCGCGTCAAGAAAACTCCCAATGAGGGTTTCAAGCTTCTGGACTTTTCCATCGCTCCATCGACGACGCAACATATCAAAGTGTTCGCAGTGCACTTCCACTGTTAGAACGCCGGTTGGTACGTGATCCCATTCCCGCCAGTAATGATCCTTCTTCGGCTTCTCAACCCGCTTGTACGTTTCGGTGATGGAAAAAGCGATTTCGTCGTCTTCATCGCTGCTCTTTAAACACCCATTCACACTGACTTCGAAACCTCGAGTTTCCCAGTGCTTAAGTAGGGTGTCGGTGATCCTGAGCGCTCGTTGAAATTGAGGCTTACTTACCGAAACCCAGCTTTGAACGACCCGTTCATTCGAACTACCGGAGCTTCCCGAATTCGAAGGCTCCTTAGCAGTTGAAGCGTTAGTGCTTTTCAGGCGTTTTACAAACCGGTGGGGATTTGTAAGTTGATCAGGAACCGAAATCTGAACTTTGCTGCAGTCCTTAGTCTGAATGGTTGACTCTTTTTCTGCAGTAACTGGCGACTGAACGATCGATGTCGGTTTGTCGAATTGCTTTCGAAAAGCATCAAGTTCGATTAGATCGTCGACATCAAGCGTTGGCAGTATTGGACGTTCTGGAGCAGTTCCCCAATTCAATTGTGCCCAGTAACCATTAGGCGGCCGAGGTACACGGTATTGCTCACAAAGCTGGACAATCTCTTTACGGGAGATGCCCCATTGCTCAGAAAGTTGCGTCATGGGTTTCTGCCAGAGAGCTTCGAACAGTTCAGCCCTCGAGATTGAAGAAATCGTTTGCATTATGGCCTCGTCCAAAAATACTTTGCCAAACATTTTAGCAATTTTGGAGGCTCGGCTGGCTTACGATGTTTGAATTTCGGTTGAAACTGGAGGTGTGATTAGCCGTCAACACATCGTATTAAATAATCCACGCCGAGAAACGTTGCGGTTTCAATACTAGGATGCTTAGCTTTTCGGAATTGTTCCAAGAACAGCCCCAACTACCCCATGGACTTAGCGATCAATCCTTTCCAGTTCATCGCTAATTCCCATATAGTTCAGTCGCTCCATTTTGTCGATTAGATCCAGGCATTGGCGTTTTAGAACTTTATCATTTGTCTGAGCGTATTGGCGAACGATGAGCGTTGCAACGGAATTCGCCGTACCTGATTCTCGAAACTGGATGTTCGCTCCCTTGTCGCCAATGATGGTCACAATTCGCTCTGCAGCGCGAACTATTACGTTGGGTAGCTCTGCTCGCGAATCTACGAGCACACGCAGCAGTTCTTCTGGATCTGATTCGAATGATATGCTGTCGATGTACCGTAAAATCATTGATTCAAGCTGTCGCAGTCGTTCGCCATTTATCTTCCAAAACGCCACGCCTATCTGGTCCCTAATCGTATCGCTTTCGTCTTCGAAGAACCGCACAATTCTTTCCGCGCACTTGTCACCAACCTCGGCATGTCCTATGTTCAGTGCATACACTCGGCAAGCGGCCTGGCGCATCCACTCGTTACCACTGCGGATTAATTCCGCTTCGGTGCTTAGAGAGCCATTAGCAAGATCGAATAGAGTTATCTGCGAAGCAACTGATTTGACGGCTTCCTCGTTAGTGCTCGCTAATGCTGCAAGCAGTATCTCGCGAAGCTCAAAATACTTAGTTCCGATCGCGTAGTGAACGAAGTCATCAAAAGGCCGCGTGCCCCATATGTCTTCAATTCCTTTGCAGCACTCGTTAAATAGTCGCACTGCCTCGTCTTGATCCCAGTTCAGAATAGGCATTAAAGCTTCGATCGCACACACTCGTACTGAAATCACAGGATCGCAAACCACTTTCTCGATCGCGAGTCGAAAATGGTCCCAGTATTCTTGCCGTGCAAACAGCAAGTGTCCGATGGCTAGGGTTGCACGACCTCGGACGGTATTGATGCCGTGATCGAACGGACTGCCGCCATAGTAGTTCAGGGACTTGTCTTTCCAAATGTCGGTCTCCGGGTCATCATCTTCGGTAGCGTAGTAGGCCAACGCGTCGAGCGTAGCTGAATCAAGTTCACGATCCGCCAGTCGTTCGATTAGGTGCGAAATCGCGGAACCGCAAGGTCTTGTTGGGAGAGAATGTGCTCGATGGATGACTTGTTCGAGCCGTTCGATTGGAAACAATAGCAATTCCTTATCATCCGCCTCTTTTGCATCGCCAACTAAATTCGCGGTATAGCTTCCGAGTCCATCTAAAATCGCTGAGAAATAAATTGGATCGACACTTTCGGGTAGTTTCAGAAAAAGCTTTGCGAAGCGTGCGCGGTCTCGTCTAGTTAGATCCGACAAGAGACGAGAAAGCTCGAC
>CAMBSL010000002.1 GCA_945870455.1 Pirellula staleyi DSM 6068
AGTTGTCAGAGTTAATTCTGAAGACGGCTCAGGACAAAGACGCCGATGGAACTCGACGCGCAGCGGCAATTCGGGCACTTGCAGGTCTTGCTCCCGATTCGATTCAACCGCTCATCGATACGTTGATTCAGGACGCCAACGCGGATGTCCGAATGGCGAGCTTAGCCGTCCAAGTAAAATCAAACCCCGAGGCATCGATACCCTCGTTGAGACGAGCGATCGTGTCCGACAAAGTCCGCGAGCGACAATTCGCCTGGGATCAATTGGCAACTCTCGACTCTGGTGGGGCGAAGGAAACTATTGTTCAAGGCGTAAAATCTTATTTAGATGGTACGCTTGCTCGCGATAACTGGATCAATGTCGTTGAAGCCGCCAACGGAAAACTAGACAATGCGCTCGAAAAGAAATTGGCCGAAAGGATTTCAATTCTCGAAGGAGTCAAGGAATCCGATCCGAAAAAATATTTTGAGGATTGCATTGACGGTGGAGATGTTGGCCGAGGCCGCTTGCTTTTTTTCACCCGCAGCAGCCTATCGTGTGTTCGATGTCACAAAGTAGGACAAACTGGAGGCGACGTTGGCCCTAATTTGAGCGCACTTGGATCCCAGAAGCCACGCGATTATATGCTGGAGGCGATCGTTGCTCCCAATACAGCGATAGCCCAAGGGTATGAGACCGTGGTAATCCTGGATGACAATGGCAACACGTTGTCAGGCATTTTAAAATCGGAAGACGAAGCGATGGTGACGCTGATGGATGCACAAGGTGCTCTTGTCAAAATTGAAAAAAAATCGATGGAAGGTCGCCGAAAGGGAGCGTCGTCTATGCCCGCAGATTTGAGGAAGTACTTGAATAAACGAGAACTGCGAGATTTGGTGGCTTACTTGTCATCTTTGGACGGAAGCGTCAACGCGACCGCAGGACTCGATGATCCCAACGGCGGCCACAAAGTAGAGTAGTTTTGACGATTGATACCAAGCTATGAAAAACGAAGTTGAAATGAATGAGTCGCAACCTCGACAGTCCACTCGGTGGACTCGCCGAAGGATGATGTGCAGCTTGGCTGCAGTCGCTGCGGTAGTCTACACCGACATGCGATTTGTCGAACCCAATTGGTTGGGCCTGGGAGTGCATCGTGTTCCTTTGTTGCCGGCGGGTTCCGAACGAATCCGGATTTTGCAAATTTCGGATCTGCATGCTTCGGATGATGTGCCGCTCGACTTCATTGAGCACGCAGTCGAATTGGGACTTCAACAAAAACCAGACGTAGTATGTTTGACGGGGGACTTCATCACTCTGAGATGGGACGAGTGGAACGCCTATTCACGTATCTTGGAGAGACTTTCCAAGATCGCACCGACGTTTGGGACCACCGGGAACCACGATGGTGGAGAATCGCTCGTCAGCCGTGGCGGATACCATCGTCCAACTAAAGTGATTGAAATGCTTGAAAAAGCCAATGTGCGGGTCTTGATGAACGCAAGCTGCAACGTCGCGTTACCCCACAAAAATCCATTTGAATTAGTTGGATTTGGCGACCTCTGGTCAAATGACTTTGTGCCAGGTGAGTTGCTTTCGCCAAGAAGCGAAAAAATTCCAAGGATCGTGATGTCTCACAATCCAGACACAAAAGACGATATCGAAAGGTCCGATTGGGACTTGATGCTATCGGGACATACTCACGGCGGGCAGTTGACGCTGCCATGGGGCAGTACTCCATTTGCACCCGTCAAGGACAAACGCTTCGTGCGAGGACTGCATCAATGGCAGAATCATTGGCTGCACATAACGAAAGGGATCGGGTCGATGAGGAACATGCGATTGAATTGCTTCCCTGAGATAAGCATGGTGGAATTGGTTCCGATGGCTTAGCTTGATGAAGTGACGCCGCAAAAACTAATCTCACCATAGTCGGCTTGACAAAATTGCCGTGCGACTTCTAGACGTCTATTCCGTTTGCATGCCAAAAATGGACCCCCCAACCACCCAAACCTCCCATCTTCGCCAGCGTTCCGTTCACTTGACCCGAACGGAACGAACAGGTTTCATTTTGCTGGGGGTCGTCTTGGCAATGCTGCTCGCCATCGCCGCTTGGTTAAATCCAGACCCGTCGGGAATTGGCACGCATCGTCAGCTCGGTTTGCCAGGCTGCACCATGGTTACCTATTTTGGAATACGATGCCCTGGGTGCGGAATGACTACCTCGTGGGCACATACCCTCAATGGCGACATCCAGAGTGGCCTTCGATGCAACACGGCTGGAGTTCTTTTTTGCGTGTTTACGGCGGCAATCATCCCGTGTCTTCTTGTTTTGGCCATTCGTGGAAAGACGAGCAATCGGAATTGGTTTTCGCGGGTATCGGTTCCTGTACTGATCGCCATTGTGTTGATTTCCATCGCCGAGTGGCTGATCCGTCTAGCTTTCGCTTAATCGGTTTGATACAAGCACAGACAAAGAGAGAGCTAAACTCAGTTTTCGGCATGGCAAAATGCGATAGGAAAGGATTCCTGCATGGCTGCAAGCAACCGCACCCACGTTCGACATAAAGAAAATATCACCCCAACGAGAACCTTAGTATTCAGGTTTGGCATCCTCCTGTTTCTATCCACGACGCTGTTGTGTAGTTCTGGATGCCTCTCATTCGCAGCTAACATGGTGCGAATCATCAAAGGAACGGATGCGCCCGCTGAGTTTGATGAGTTAAAGGAGAAAAAAGTGGCGGTAGTTGTCAGTACCGTCGCTGGACTCAATGCGGATGCATGTGGAATCATCATGTCCAACCATGTGCATACTCTCCTGGCCACCAATGTCAAAAAAATCCAAATGGTGAACCAAGAAGAGGTAAGTCGTATTATCAGTGACTTGCCCGCAAACGAACAAGGCATGTCGCTGATTGGCAGTCGGCTTGGTGCAGACTACGTTGTCGCGATCGACGTTGCAAACCTAAAGCTTCGCGATGGCCAAACGCTCTACAAAGGCTCGAGCACTACCACCGTTACGGTTCACAAAGTTTCGGACGGTGGCAGCCCGGTTTTTAGAAAAGCATTTCCTGATTTCGTCTTTCCAAGCATGGGCGTCCCTTTCACCGATTCCGATGAAGCGACTTTTCAGAGGTTCTATATTTCCGAAATCGCCCAACGCGTCGCTCGCATATTTTATCCCTACGATCCGTCGATCGACGTGGCCAAAGATGCGAGCAGTGCTTCGATTCAATCCTATCGTTAACCAGATTCAGCGAACCGAACGTTTCCAAAATGACGTCTTCCAATTTCCCCCTCAAACGGTTGACTATTGCTCGGCAATCTGTCATTCATTTAGCAATCATGATTTGCATTCTTACGGTCGCGGAAAGGGCTGAAGCACAGCCAAACTCCCAACCACAATCGACAATTCAATTGGCAGGTTCTCGGAAATTGACCAATGCATTGCCATTGAAAGATTTCCAGATTCGAATTGACATCTACATCGATGACACAAAACCGCCCATATCAAGTGTGCAGACGATCTTTTCCGATGGCCTAACGATTGAGCTGGATGATTTCGCGGGTCGCCACACGGTGGTTGATTCTGCCAAGGGTCGAATCACTTTGCTTGACGAGCGAAAACGATCGTTGGTGCATTTGGATATGCAGGTCATTGAGACCCAACTTGAGAAAGCACTAGCGTTGTTAACTCCCCAGCAGCAAGCCGCATTTGCTATCCAAGGCCTACCTGAACGAGAAGCAGATAATTTCATTTCCATCAGTAATAAATCGATTCGCTACACGTTCCAGCCTACTGCGGCTAAGCAGGAAATCGCAGCAAGCTACGGCGAATTTTCAGACTGGGTAACAAGGATCAATGGACTTTATCGCCACGTGCCGCCACAACTGCGTCTCCAATTGAATAAGATGCTGGTCGATCAATCGCAATTGCCCACTGAACTTCGCAGAACGATTGTTGGTGGCAACAAGCCTGAAGTGGTCATCGCTCGCTTGAACCTGACGGAGTCTTTGTCGGACCTCGACCGAAGTCGCATTGCCAAGATCCTGACTTCGATGCAAGAGTTCAAACCGACATCCGAAAATGAATTCTTTAAGTGACTTTGCGGTGCGAGTTGACCTCAGATATGCCTTTCCTGCCTGCCCACGACCTATAGGTACGACTCTGCTGCGACTTTGCCTGATTGCGGCGATAGGGTTTGCAACCGTGATAGCAAGTTCGGTTTGCTCATGGTCACAAGAACCAACCTGGCCGGTCAAGCACACGGCAGGTCAATTTTGCATTCACAGCACCGTTCCGGCCGCTCAGTTCGAAGCGTACTTGCCGTCGCTATACAGCTTGCCAGCCGAATTGAGTCAGACTCTGCAGGTATCGGTTGCACAGGAATTGATACAAGTCGTGGTCCTTGAGAATCGTGAAGCGTTAGATGCTTATGCGCACAGAATATTTCCGAGCGCACCGAATCGCGGAGCGCTGTACATACGACACAGAGGACCTGGGCTGGTACTCACGTATTTCCATGACGGGTGGATTTGCGATGTTCGGCATGAGTGTACGCACGCCCTTTTGGATGTGAGCGGACTAACCCTGCCTCTTTGGCAAGACGAAGGATTGGCGGAGTATTTTGAAACGATTGGCGAAAATCCAATTGGGCACACGTCGCATTTGCAAGCGACTCGTTCGCAAGTTCGGTATGGCCAAGTTGTGGATTTGCAAAAAATGGAGAGGATGGAATTCGGTTCTGGCTTGAACCCCAAAGAGTACCGAGACGCGTGGAGCATCGTGACCTTTTTGCTCCACTCCTCGGAAGAGACTCGTTCAATGTATCAACAGTATCTGCAGGACCATCAGAGCAAGCGAGCAGTCGGTTTCTTAAGTCATCGACTAGCTCCAAAAATACCATCCTGGCGCGAAGCGTTTTCGGATTTCTACCGACGCTAAGCACAACGGTATGAGTCTTCGAGTGAAACAAACCGAGTGCCGAAGGGCGATAGCCTCGGTTCTCGACGAATGTCGAGCAATTGGAAAACCGGGGCTATCGCCCAACGGCTAATTGGGTTGAAAAACAGTTGCGAATGCGCTAGGGCAGAGAAACGGAGCGAAGCCAGAGTCCCCTCGAGAATAGCAAGCGTAGAAATCCTAGTGTCGTATCACTCTCGTGTCGCAATTGTGGTTTTTAGCTGGTAAGATAGAAATCTAGTGACTTGACGATCTCCACCTACCTACCACAATGCCTCTCGATGAAATCACATCACTCTTGGCATCATCCCCTGGTTCCGCGACGGACAGCGATTCAAGCAGGAGCCATTGGAATCCTCGGTCTCGGGTTGAATCATCTGTCGGGGCTGCGTCAAGCCAATGCGGCAGCTCAGTCCATGCTGCCCCTCGGCAAAGCCAAGTCATGCATCTTCATTTTTTTGTCCGGCGGTCTCGCTCAACACGAGAGCTTCGACATGAAGCCGAACGCTCCGGAAAACATCCGCGGAGAATTCAAGCCGATCGCCACGCGTACGCCCGGCCTCCAAATTTGCGAACATTTACCGATGCTAGCGGACCGAAGTCCGTTATGGGCCTTATGTCGATCGCTGACGCACGGTTCGAATGATCATTCTGCGGCACATCACATCATGCTTACCGGGCATTCGCAACTGCCGACAGGTTTCAACCCGAACGGCTCGAATCGCACCGATCGACCCTCCATTGCTTCGGTCGCCGGTCGTGCGACCCATCCCCGAAACAATCTGCCCACGGCGGTTATGCTTCCTGAGCGTTTGGTTCATTCCACGGGCAGAATCATTCCTGGCCAACACGCAGGTCAGATGGGATCGCAACACGACCCGTGGATGATTGAGGCTTCGCCATTTCATAATACTTCATATGGTGCATTCCCCGAGTTTGGCTTTGACCATCAAGATCGCGGTAAGCCGGACGCGCGCCTCTTCCAAGCTCCACAGCTAACATTGCCCGAGGGCTTAGGCCTCAAGGTGGTGGCGGGACGCCTGCAATTACTCGAATCGCTGAAGCATCAAAGGAGCGTTTTGTCAGGCTTTGCCGAAACGCAATCATTCGATCGGCTTCGGCAAGGTGCGATTTCACTGCTGACCGAGCAGACCGTACAACAAGCGTTGGACGTGACGCATGCGGATGCGAAGACGCTCGACCGCTACGGACGCAATTCCTTTGGTTGGTCTTTGTTGATGGCGCGTCGGTTGGTATCGTCTGGAGTGAACTTGGTTCAAGTTAATTTAGGGAACGACGAAACGTGGGACACGCACGGCAATGCGTTTCCCCACTTGAAGAACGCCCTCCTACCGCCCACGGATCGTGCGGTGTCGGCATTGCTAGACGACCTTCAATCGACAGGTGAACTCGACGAGACACTGATCGTGATGGCGGGTGAGTTTGGTCGTACTCCACAGATCACATTGCTTCCATCCCATTACAAATTGCCAGGTCGCGATCATTGGGGAGCAGTCCAATCGGTCTTCTTCGCGGGTGGTGGTGTGCGCGGTGGCAACGTGGTTGGGAAATCGGACGCGCATGGTGCATATCCAGCAGAATTACCAGTCAAACCCGAGAATTTTGCGGCCACCATCTACCACGCACTCGGAATTCCCTCGACTGCCGTTTGGAAAGATGCTGCCGACCGACCGCACCACATTTACCAAGGCGAACCTATCGCCGGCCTTGTTTAATCGATCGATTCAAGGTCGAGATCCGAGATGGGGCGGTCGAGTCCGGTACCGTGAGACATGGGTGCATCCGTTGGTTTTTTTTCACGGATCACAGCAACTACCAATCGGCCAACATCCAAACGAACGATTCGAACCGCTTTGCCAGCGTCGATCGGCCCGCTTTCGCTAAAAGCTTCAAAAGTCTGATCGCCGATCTGAACCAAGCCGCTCGGAATCATCTCGTTTAACACAGTTCCCTCCGCACCGATGAGCGAGCCGGCATTTAATGATTTGGCGGCGTCGGACCAAACATACGTTCCGGACGGTTCGGGCTTGCTGATCATTTGCCTCCCGAGCGGAGTCAGTGGCCATACCTCGACAAACAACCACATCATGATCGGAATGGCTCCCATCGAAGCGATGAGCATCCAGATCCCAGAAGTCGTGCTATGACGAAATGCAAAAACAACTGCCGCAAATGCAAGGCAAGCAGTTACACCGATGAGTACGCCGCCGCTTGGGATCATCAAATCGATTGCAAAGATGACCATGGCCGCCAAAAACAACAGCAAGGCTATTGTGATAAATGACAAATCCTGCTCCTTCTCAATCGGACCTCAATCCCGGTCAACCCTTGTTTCACAGACTTTGAAAGGCTCTCATTTCAAAATCATGTCGTCGACCGTTTTACCACCCGGAATCATTGGCAATACGTGCTCTTGATACGGCACTTCGACGTCTAATACGAACGGTCCGGGGTAACTAATCATTTCTTGCAACGCAGCTTCCAAGTCTGACTTCTTGCGAACCGTCGCCGCACCACATCCGTAACCTTTCGCTATTTGGACGAAATTCGGATAGCGATTGGACGCATAGGAATGTGCAACCATCGACCCAGGTCCCTTAGCTTCCTCATGATCGATTGGGCCGAGATACGTATGGGCCCGATTGGCTCCCTCGAATCGATCTTCCCATTGGACCACCATGCCGAGGTGTTGGTTGTTCAGCAACAGCACCTTCACAGGCAGCTTTTCACAGTGCAATGTAGCCAGTTCTTGGATGTTCATTTGAAAGGAACCATCGCCATCGATGTCGATTACCAGTGAGCCAGGATTGGCTGCTTGAACTCCCATGGCGGCCGGCAAGCCGAATCCCATCGTCCCCAGTCCACTGCTGCTATGCCAAGTTCGAGGCCTTCGGAACTGAAAGAACTGCGCTGCCCACATTTGGTGTTGGCCCACACCGACCGTGACATAGGTGTCGCGGTTCTTGGTCATGTTCGATAGCGTACGGATCGCATGCTGCTGGAGAATTCCGTCGAAATTGTCGTCGTAAGCGAACGGGTGTTTTGCCTTGAGCGCACTGCAATTGGTAATCCAAGCAGAGATGTCATCTGGCTTTTCGACGATCTTGTTGAGTTCCGTTAACGCAAAGTTGATTTCGCTTCGAACCGAGATATGCGCAATCTTGTTCTTGTTGAGTTCGGATGCGTCGATATCGACGTGAATGATTTTTGCATTCTTTGCAAAGGATGCGAGATTTCCAGTCACCCGGTCGTCAAATCGAACCCCCAGAGCGATCAACAAATCGCAATCACGAACTGCATAGTTTGCGTACGCGCTACCGTGCATCCCCAGCATGTCGAGCGACAACGGACCATCGGCAGGATAAAGCCCTAGCCCCATAACCGTCATGGTGACTGGGATTCCGGTGTTTTCCGCCAGCAGTCGGAGTTCCGCAGCGGCTTCACCGGTCACAACCCCTCCACCGCAATAGATTACCGGTCGCTTGCTGTGCTTGATGGCGGCAGCTATTTGTCGGATTTGTTCGGGCTTTGCATTGGGGTGCTTAGTAGGTTGATAGCCGGGCAAGTTCATTGGCACATTCCAATCCACTTCGCAACTGCTGAGCTGAACATCCTTTGGCATGTCAACCAAGACGGGACCAGGTCGCCCTGTCGTCGCAATGTGAAATGCTTCTTTCATCACGCGCGGGACATCCTTTACGTCGGTAACCAAGTAATGGTGCTTGGTGATACCGCGGCAGACTTCCACGATCGGCGTCTCTTGAAATGCATCGGTGCCGATAACGTGCGTTGGTACCTGTCCGGTAATTGCCAGCAACGGAATGCTATCCATTTTTGCATCGGCAATACTGGTCACAAGATTCGTGGCACCCGGACCGCTTGTGGCCATAACGACACCGATCTTGCCGGTGGATCGTGCGTAGCCCTGGGCCGCAAAAGCGCCCCCTTGTTCGTGTCGTGGCAGAATCGTCCTGAGCCGATCGGAGTACCGTGTCAATGCTTGGTGCATCGGCATGCTGCATCCGCCAGGATATGCGAAAATGACTTCTACGCCGTGGTCCACAAGCGACTTCACCACGATCTCGGCACCGGTCATGACAGTGGTTGCTTGACGGCTAGAAACAGAAGCCATTCGTTTTCTCTCCTAAAACTCAGGGGGGAACAGTTTGTTGAAAAAATCTACAATTGAACAAAATTACGATCGCGAACAACTTGCTCCTTAAATACTAAGGAATTCTCGCGAATTACATGCTGTCGAAGTATACCACGAGGTTGGCCACTCGTCGAATGAACTGTGTTCCGAAAGGAGTCAGCATCGCTGCTTCGGGTTCAGCATCGCATCGGAAAATGGTTACAATCCTTTTTGCAAGATTTCAATGCCTAGCGATCCAGTTAGCCGCAGTAACTCTCACCGAAACAACCGATTATGGCAAGAATGACCCAGGTTCCCATCTTTTTGGCGATTGCGATTACGCTTTTGGGCAACACTTGCTCGCGGGCACAGTTGGATAGCTTGGAGGTAACTCCCGACGTCGTTTACGGTCACAAGGATGGCATGGCATTGACCTTTGATGTTTTTCAACCAAAGGAAAAAGCGAACGGAGTTGGAGTTCTTTTTATGGTGAGTGGCGGTTGGGTTTCGACGTGGACTGAGCCGAAACAGATTGCTCCAATGTTTCGAAATCTGTCCGATTCCGGCTACACAGTTTTCGCGGTCAGGCATGGCAGCAGCCCTAGGTATTTTGTTCCTGAATGCGTTAGCGACGTCCAGCTTGCCCTTAGCTTCATCGCCAAAAACTCGGATAGATGGCAGGTCGATCCGAAACGATTGGGCGTGTTCGGATTTAGCGCAGGTGGACACCTATCCTTGATGCTTGGAACGGTGGGTGGTTCAAAACAGCAGAACGACTCGATTGCCCGCGTGGCGGCTGTGGTCGCTGTCTTTCCGCCAACCGATCTAGCTCCTTACGTCGATTTTAAAAGTCCCAGACGCGAGCAATTTCCAGCCCTAAGATTCGAGCCATCGCAAGCGGAGTCGGTCTCACCACTCATGAAAGTGACTTCAGACGATGCACCCACATTGTTAGTTCACGGAGATCAAGATGAATTGGTTCCGTTGTGGCACAGTGAAAAAATTAAGGAAGCGTTCGACGGAGTCAAAGTGGATAGTAAATTGGTTGTCATCAAAGGGGCTGCGCACGGATTCGACGCGAACGGGAATCGCTTGCTCGCAAAGGAAATGGTCGAATGGTTCGACAGCCACTTGGTGAAAGTTCAGAAATAGAAATAACTTAAATAGGAGACTAATCGCGGAACGCCAACGAACATGATTGCATGATGACCCTGAAAGAAACAATGAAAAACATCACTCGACGCGACACGTTGCGATGGATTGGTGCCGGTGTCGCTTATTCATTGGCGAACTCGAAATGCGAAAAAGGAATGGCTGATTTTGGAGGGGTTAAGCCCAAGATCAAAATCGGCCAGATCGGTGTCGGACACGCACACGCCAATAAACTGGCCGTGTACCGAATGTCCCCGGACTATGAAGTGGTAGGAATCGTCGAAGCCGATCCGAATCTGCGTCAACAAAGCGAAAATGTTGAGCCCTTTCGAGGACTCACTTGGATGACACAGGAGCAATTGCTCAATGTTGCGGGACTTCAAGCGGTGTTGGTCGAGACTCGAGTCCGCGATCTACTTAAAAATGCAGAAGCATGTGTCGATGCAGGTAAGCATGTCCATATCGACAAGCCGGCGGGAACATCCTTACCGCATTTTCAGCGAGTCCTCGACAAGGCAGCCAAAAAACAGCTTCTCGTACAGATGGGGTACATGTATCGCTACAACCCAGCCATCGTATTGCTTCGCGATTTCTTGAAGCGAGGATGGTTGGGGGATGTATTCGAAGTCCACACGGTGATGAGCAAGGTCGTAACGCCAGCGAGTCGTCTTGAGTTAGCGGAGTTCCCAGGTGGTATCATGTTCGAACTCGGATGTCATGTTCTCGACTTGGTCATCGGAATTTTGGGGATGCCCGCCAATGTAACTCCTTTCTCGACGCGAGTTTCGAAATCAGATGATACTCTCAAAGACAATATGCTCAGTGTGCTTGAGTACCCAGGTGCAATTGCAACTGTCAAATCCAGCGCCGTGGAAGTGGATGGAGGTGAACGTCGACACTTGACCGTGGCTGGTACCAAAGGGACGTTTCACGTTCAACCGCTCGATAATCCAGCAGCGATCGTATCCTTCGATGAGCCGCATGACAAGTTCAAGAAAGGCTACCAGAACTTGTCGTTTCCCAAATACACGCGCTATGTCGATGACGCCGCAGACATGGCTCGCATCATTCGAGGCGAAAAATTGTCGGACTTTTCGTACGTGCACGACCTGACGGTTCAGAGGACGTTGCTAAAGTCGTGCGGGCTACCCCCCGAAGCAGTGGGATAGGCTTCTAGCCTGTTATTTTCCTCTGGACAGGCCGGATGCGCTAGATGCCACTCCCGCTATTCGTTTGATCGCGTCTGGCAAGGCGACACACTCGATTTCAAAGACTCTTTTTTGAAGCGTTTCTGCCGAGTCGTCTTCGCGCACTTCGCATGCTCGTTGCAATATTATCGGCCCATGATCGTACTGATTGTCGACATAGTGGACTGTGCAGCCCGTGATCTTGACACCGAAATCGATTGCTGCTCGATGCACCTTTAGTCCATACATCCCTTTTCCGCAAAACGAGGGAATGAGTGATGGATGAATATTGACAACCCGATTCTCAAAATCATTTGGGATCAAGACGTGATGCAAATAACCGCCCATAACGACAAGCCTTGCACCCGACTCCCGAATAGGACCAAATACACTTTCCGAATGCTCTTCGGCTGTTTGAATTCGCAGCTTCGGAACAACCAACGTTGGAATCGATGCTTCGGATGCGAATTGGAGCCCTGTCGCGTCTGGTCTCGAACTGATCACCAAGCGAAACTCCACAGGCAACGTTCCAAGATCTCGACAGCGAATCAGATTTTTTAGTGTTGTTCCGCCACCGGAAATGAGAACCGCTATGGGGAGTAATTGAGTCATTGCGATTCGTTACTTTTTCACTTTCGTGGCTTCCGCCTGCAGTTCTGCCAGGAACTCTTGGAAGCTCCCTTGATCGCTCCCATCGGACAGCGTTACGGCTTGCGATTGAGCCTTGATCGCAGCATCAAGATTTCCGATTACAAAATGAAGTCTTGCAACCGTGTCAAGCATGTTTGCTTTGTCGGCGCCTCGTACACCATCCAAAGCTTTTTCGACCGCAGCGATCGACATTCGTATAATCTCCTTGCTATCGAATTTGTCTTCGGTGTATTTCTCAAAGGCACTCCAGGCGACATCCTGGACGAATAGCGGTTCGCTTTCGCAACTTGCAAACAGGTCACTATAAGTCTTTGTAAGCTGCTTGATATCAGCTTTTGCGAGCAGTTGCATTTCGATCTTCGACTTGTACAACCCGAATTGAAGGCGTTTGTCAGCGACCTTCGCAAGGAAGCCATCGATCGCTATGGCAGCTTCTGCGTACTTCTTCTTTCTTGCAAGGCTTCCAACTGTTGTTTGAATCTCCTCCATGAGCTTTTGTTCGGCGATATGTTTTTCTCGGTCCCATGAATCATCAAGAACAGATTCCAGAATCGCGTCCATCTCCATCGGATGACCAATCCATTCTATTTTGGCGTCTTTGCCAACAATGAACGAGCAAGGTATACCGTTTTGTTCTGCCGCCAACATATAGTCGACATCGCATGAACCGTCCGGATCGGTTGTCAAACAGTAAGCCTTAGTCAACTCATCAATCGTCGTTTTTTTTCCAGTCCCATCATCGATTTTATTCTTCAGAAAGTCTTTGACGGTGTCGAGTGGTTCGCTACTGATGCTAACAATTTGAAGCCCCTTGTCCGCAAACTTGGTTTGCAAGGCAGCCAAATGCGGCATGCTCTGAACACATGGACCGCAAGTCGTTGCCCAAAACTCGACAACGTATACTTTGCCCGCTTGAAAGGCGGTAACCTTGGGGAATTTTCCGTTCCCATTTTGGACCCAGTGCTCTACGTTGAGTTTTGGAGCGACCGAGCCAACCCCAAGCTTTTCCGAGGCAACCGCAGCAAATGGTCGGCTGAGCCAAGATACTGCAACGAACGCGACAAGCGTAACGGGAATCATGGCAGCGACGGTGGAACGTAAAAACGACATGGAAATCTCCATCGAGGAATATAGATGAGCAATTATTGTATTCGATCGGGGCAAATGTTTAACCCCCACAGGTGGCTCGACCTACTTTACTCAAGACAAACCTGGCTTTACTCAAGGCCATACAGACCTGCCGGAGGGATCAACTGTCCGGCGACAGCGCCCAAACCCTTGGTTTGAAAAAATCGAGGTTCAATGCTGAAAGAGTACGATGTGTTGTCGCGCCCAGAATCGTACGACGCTCCAACACGTAGGAGGAACGATTCGCCAATGCGAGTGAGACCTATTGTTTGTCCAACGGTACCCGTAGAACCAAGATCTACCGATGCTCCGCCCATGGCGAGCCATTTCTCATTGAGTCGATAGTTTACCGTAGATGTTAACACAAAGGAACTAACTGGCCCGGAGAGGCTCGTTGCTCCGAAGTAGACGTCCCCTCGTCCCGGTCTTGAAAGCAAAGTGGCGACGGTTGTGGCCTTGAGTCCTGACTGGAACAAATCGTAATACCCGTCGCTGAGCAGCGTGACCCGATCACCGATGTGATATCGGAAATCATAGTTGATACCGCCCACTTGTTGGCCAAAGTTGTCGCGATCGGGTTTGGCAAAGAAAATGGCATCTACGTCAAGTTCGACGACATCGGCAATTCGCTCGCGTCCAGGTACGCCTCGTTTGGTCTGCCACCGCTGATGGATACCAGTACGCGATTGAGCTTGATTCATAACGATTTCAGAACCGGAGGCAGAGACATACCGTTGCATCGCTTGCCTCGCCGCATAGTCCGTCGCATCAAATTGAGGTGGAAGCGCACCCCCGAAAGTATTGTAGACAAGGCGTCGACGGAAGTGTTCCTGAGAATTGTCATCAATCGGATTGTAGAGCGGAAATAAATTCAGGTCTTGCGTTGTATCTGCATACAAGAATTCACTTTGAAAGTTAACCTTGTGGGCAAGTCCATTGAGATTGAGAACGCTGCTTTGAACGTCCGGGAACACGCGTACCACCGGCAAAGACGATCTCAATCCCGCTTGTCCAGTCAATCGCGAGATCTGTTGACCATCGACATCTTCTCCCCATGAACCCGCTTCTCCAGAGATAAACGGCACGAACTTGTACAAGCCAGTATCGAACGGCAAACTTAATTCCTGGCGTGTTACCGCCACCAAACCCGACGCGTTTACTTCCCAAGGTTGCAATTGAAATTTGGCCGCATCCGCAGGGTTAAGTGGAGTGCTTGCAATTTTCTGTTGAGCATAGCCAATGTAGGAGTGTGAATAGTAAGTCAATAAGTCGCCAACCGATTGCCCAAGCCAATAATGATCCAATCGTGGCAACCACTGGGTCTCCGTGAAAAACGGATTGACGCGAGCTTGTCCCGACAAGTCGAACATCTGCTGATCATGATACTTTCGTAGACGCAAGGCCGTGGCGTAATCTTTGTGCGTATCCCACTCATTTTCAAAATACTGCTCTAGGAAATTGCGATCGCTGATCAGTCCCACCTCGGCCCACAATTCCGTGTCGGGCGTTAGATCCTGGCGATGTTGGAATGTGAGTCGTCCTCGCGGGTTACGTTCGGGAAAGAAGTCGATTCGATCGGATCCCAAATAGTCGAGCCCGTTATCATAGAGGCCCCATATGTCAAGAAACCCTCTCGCCGGCCCGTGCAACAAATTCGGAACGTTGTAGTTAAAATTCGTGCCGGCCGCGAATCCACGTTTGCTCAAATAGTCGGTCGAAAAGTTCCATTGTGTACCATCAAGCGCTTCCAGGCCAAATATCTGATAGGCATCCCAATCGACGAAGACTTGATTGCCGAAAATCCTATCATTTTTGAATGCGAGTCCGCTCAAATAGAAACTGGATGTATTGATATTGGTGTTGAATACTGGCCAGTACGCAACCGGTACGCCTTCAATATATACGAAATTGTTGCGAGCTCTGGCTTGCATACCCGTTTGGTTGCCAAGTTGACCTGCGACGGGCATTCCAAAAATCGAGGTGCGAGCCTCAGATTTTTTGTCGCTCAACTCGATGCGATCTGATTGCAACCAGTAGCGAGGAACACCAAGGCGACTGCTCGTCAGTGCAGCTCCATAGGCTAAAAAGCTTTCCCTCGATCTTTGCTGAATGACATCCGCCTTCAGCCGAACAAGCCCTTCGTACTGAGGAGCAGGCGTCAATATTTCCGCGCCCAGGATCATTCCATATTCTGCTTGCACGTTGTAGTACATTCGATCGGCGTAGATTCTGCGCTGACCTTGCTGGAAAACTACGTTTCCTTCGATGTACACCTCGACAGGCAAGTCATCGATTTTCTTGGACATCAATCGCGTCAAATTGGGAGTCCAAATGACAGCTCTGTCCGCTTCGATGAGCACGGTTCCAAGGTCCATAGGGCCCGAACTGGTTTGGACGGATGCTCCACCAAACATCAGCCGAATGCCACGCGAGATCGTGATCACCGAATCGCCGTTTTCAGGTCTATTTCTGATTTTCAATTCAGGCTCAATACCGCCGCGTCCGCTAAATGCAAAAGTCCGAGCTCCAATGCTTTGACTACCAGGCGAAACAGGTCCCGACAAGGCAATGGGTGCGACCACAGGCGCAGGTCCAAATCCACTGGGAACCTGAAACGCTTGAACGGGCTCGGGAGTCGCCAGGGATGGTTTGGGCGGTTGAATGGATTCGAAGAGAGGCAACGAGCCGGCGTCGAGTACCGTTCCACCTAACTGGGAGTTTCCAATCTCAATGCCTTGGCCTTGTGCATTGTTGGGGATCGCCATTCCACCACGTGGAGGCGATTGAACAATAGGGCCCGGCAACGATTCGCCATTTCCAATCGCGGAAAGCCCGGTTATTTGAGACGCAAGGCGGGTGTGTGACGCGTCGTCGGCCGATGTCCATGCCAAAGCATCGGACACGGGACTTCGCGCATTCCAATTCAGATCCGGTCCAGTTCCAGTCGGTTCAAGCCAAGTGTCCACATGAAAACCAACGTCGAAATGGCTGAACAGTCTACCCATCCATTGGTCATCCTGAAGCCGTTGTTCATCGGACCATCGCACGTCGCTGTGGCCTACGGTTTGAAGGATGATCTTTTTGGCCAACGGTACGCTAGCCTCCCTAGACTCCTTCGCGTCGCTATTTAGCTCTGGCTGAGATCGATCGATCCAAAGGTGAGCCGTCTCACAGGTCGCTGCGAACGCTCCTTGATAAATGCGGACGCCGCCAGTCAAGGTGACAACCTCGTAAATACCTTGCGTGCGTTTCGTCGCTGAATGCGCAAAAACATCGATCGCAAATTTTGGATCGGATAGGGGCAAGCCGACTTCTGCTGAGAGGCAGCGTGAGAGTAATGATTCGGGTGATGCGAAGTTTGCAAACAAAACCGCGATCAGTCCAAGCGCAATCGCCAACGGACCGCCCACGGAGTGAGCAGTTGACGTGGCGTCCGATCGACGCGACCGACTCTTGAACAACGATGGCGTATAAAAAATCGCGTTCAAAATAACCGGTCGAGACT
Source organism: Pirellula staleyi DSM 6068 (assembly GCA_945870455.1). Lineage (GTDB taxonomy): Bacteria > Planctomycetota > Planctomycetia > Pirellulales > Pirellulaceae > JBKCUI01. The sequence goes on from CAMBSL010000002.1 coordinate 16,719, forward strand.
CTCGGGTTGAATCGGTTAGGGGAGTCCGTTCCACTACCGAGTCGCTCTCCATGGGCTTGAGTTAATTGAGGTCTTGAATGCCGAATGTTCCGTGTCGGAATGCTGGTAAGGCCGTGGAAGTATAGGACTTCAAAAAAATCGTCTCAAGACGAAGGTTTGACTTAAGTCTGCAATTCCAGGGTGTCGATGCATGGAAACCTCTCAGAAGTTACCGCGTTTTAACATCTTTTCAGCTCCTCATTTGCGCAGACGCACCAGCCAACCCAAATCGCTCAAATTAACAGGGTTGCAGCCGAGTAACAAAGCATGTCCAACATAGATTCATTGGCAACACATTTGATCCAACAAGGGCATTGGGCAGAGGCCGTGCACCTTTATCGAGACGAGCTTGGGCTATCGATGCAACAAGCGGAACAAATCGTTCTTCAACTTGCGGAAGAGTCCGGGCTCAATTATCCGGGGCGTTTCTTGTCTTGGTTCGCGCTCGCATTCGCAGGCCTGTCTCTGTTCGGCTTGGCGGGAGTTCTACAGTTTATTATGTCGCGGTAAGTGAGATTTGAGATTTGAGATTTGAGATTGGTGATTGCCCAGGGCACTCACTTCGCCATGAATTCACTTGGCAACGCAACTTTATTCTCCTCCGTCCAGAGCCGAGTCGTTAGCTCGATCTTCTTTTGGATTGAATTCCCGGCATCGTCGAGTACCACCCATACGACTTTCTGATCAAGCTCGGTGGGCGATTGAACTGTCGTAACAGGATTGGCTCGACGCACTAGATCCGTGAGAATCGTCCGCAGTGGAACCGCAGCTTGCTTGAATGCGCGAATTTGCTGATTGCGTGTGATCCCCCCTTTTTGAAAGGCCGAACCGTTGATTGCCATTGAGATGGGTGCGCCGGAAAGCACCGAGTCGGCGACCTCGCCCGCAATCAATTGCAACGCTGTCTCAAGTGACTCTTGTTCAAAAGCAACATTTATCTTGGAATCAAGTATTTCATCGATCGTTTTGGATTGCGGTTTCACAGCGGGTATGGTTGTCGTCTGCATGGAAGGATTGTTTGTCCCCACCGGAAACTTCATCGCCATCCAACTTGCGACAGCTAGATTGCTAACGGCATCCGACGGCAAGTAAAAGTTGGCAACAACTTGGCCGTCCTCAATCCCGAATCGCCCGTATTTGTTCAAGCTGCGGAGCATCTGCGGGTATCGCATCGACAGTGCACGCCAATAAGGATGTGCGGTTGCGTTGAGCATTCCACTCTCTACCTCATCCGGCATCTTCTCGAGCCTCTGCTTGAGCGATAAAGCGATCTTGCCCGCATCCCGCGTTTCCGATCCAATCATTCGCAACTCCGTATACCAGCGTGGCTCCAACGTTGTCGTGAGCAACACCGCCTGCATGGTTTCATCGATGCTCGCTTTCAAAAGAGCTTGTCCGGACGGCACAGCGGCAAGCAATTCCCGTGCATCACCGACCAAGAAACTTGGAGCAAACAAAAAAGAAATGTCTGCCCGGCTATCGGTGGATAACAATAAAGTTTCGAGCTGGCGTCGGAGCGGCGCTGCGCCTCCGTTCAGCTCAGACAGCGTAGCCACCAATTCCTGTGGACCAATCGTTATTCGTTTAATCATGGCTGATGGGTCGGATTGAAGCTCTTCCATGGCGACTGCAACCGCATCCGAATCTGCTTCATTGCTCCACAGTCCCTGCTTTCGCGATCCTTTTGAATCCAACAATTGCATTGAGAAGTTCGGCAGTGCTTTGGCGATCGAATCGATGCTCGTCGTTGCCTTGAGATTAAGGCGAAAGAGAGCCCGCGGAACTCCAGACTGCTTGCTTGGATACAACCCGATCGCAACGGACTCTATTCGGTCGTCACCCAACATCGGATAGCTGTCAAATGCTTTTGTTAACGCAGGCTGGGAAGCCAGCCACCATTGACCAAGGTTTGCGAATCCTCCCTGCAGGTGCCACACCTTTCCAGAAACAAAAACGATTCCTTCAAGGCCGGCAGGCAATAGCTCTAATGAATAGGGTGAGCCCGCTTGCGGCGGCGCCCAAAGCAGTTTCCCATCGTCGGGAACGACCGAAAAGTACTCGGCGATCGGATCGAGCGGTTTGGTTCCCTGGGTTGTTGGGTTTCTCCCAATGGACGTGCCACTGGATGTTGGCGATTTTAAGCCATCACCCGTTTTCTCAGGTATCCCGCTTTTGTCGACGACAACAATCGTTTGTCCCTTGCTTGGAATCGTCGAGCGTCCATTTTGGGTGAGTGCGAAGATAAGCACCGCGAAAACAAGACATGCACCGCCAATCATGGACGGTAACAGCCAAACAGGTCGCGACTTTTTCGATTTCTTCTTTTTCGTTGTCTTGGCCCCATCTTTTTTGTTCCCGTCTTTTTTGACCCCGCTTTTTTGTGCCGCGGCGGTCTTCTGGATGACCTTGGGTAATGGCCGGGCCTCCTTGGGCGATGGCCGGGCCGGTTCGGGCAAGGCTTGGGCCCGTTCAGGCAGTGGTTGGGCCCGTTCAGGCAGTGGCTGTGGCACTTCCTGTGGCGAGTCCATAACTGCCTTTGCGGTCACGTCCGTAACCGGGTCGCAAACCAAAACCGCGACCACCGGCGCATCGTCTTGTTCAGGTTGTGGAACAACGACAGGAACGGAAAGAGCAAATTCGATCGCCTTGATCAAGTCACTCGCCGTTGCAAATCGCGCTTTTGGATTCTTCGCGAGCAAGTGAGCGAGGCATCGTTGAAGCCTATTCTCCTTTGATTCCGATACCAACGATTCAATACTCTCCAGAGCGTGAGCGCGCGCCCATGATTGCGTAGAACCATCAACCTTATCGCCAAAAAGCTTAGTTGCACTAAGGGCTCGGTACCACAAACATCCCAACGCATATAAATCGGTTTGAACGGTATGTTTGGCTCCAGGTAGCGTTAGCTCTGGTGCAGATACCGATAGCAACTCCTCATCATTGTCACCAAAGATCGAAGTTCCTTTGACAACGTAGGGGTTGGAAACCGGAAATAGCGGATCGCGTCGCAAAATATAGGCGCCATCCTCAACATGCCAAACCGATTCAGCGCTAATTCGCCCATGCACGAGTCCCGCATCATGCAACTTTTGAAGCCCCGCTGCGACCTGTTCCATCATGACGGCGGTTTCGTTCCAGTTCATCGGTTGTTGCAACAACGACGAAGCCAACGATCGGCCCCCTACCGGAGAACAAACCGCCAAGACATAGATGTTGGAAACGCCTGCAAATGACCATTTGTCTAGCGAAGGATGAGAAACATTGACATGCTTTTCTGCTAAGTTCAGACTGGGTGGGCATTCGCGTTTGTCGGGTTCGCGGAATGACTCTGGGACGAGCAGGTACATCCAGTGGTGAACTAACTTTAAATGATTCTTTTCGACAACCTCAAACCAATGCTTGCCGAGTTCCAGTTCTAGCGAACTTTCAAGTCGATAGGGACCAATCGAAAGCGGGATGGCCAATCCATGAAAAAGGACGTTTGCCTGAAACGAAGTGATGTTACCGATTCGAATCAATTCGGCGACCAAGCTAACCGGATCCTGAAGTCTTTCGGGTGCCCCAGCCTGCGAAATGGCTATGGCCCACTGACGGCACTCTTCGGTTGTCGCTAGCCCGGCTGCATGGATTCTCTCCCAAAGTTGAACCGAGGTTGGAACCACGTTTAGTGTCCTAAGACGTAGGCGAAAATGAGAGGAGCGACGATCGTAGCATCACTATGAATCATGAACTTAGGCGATTCCGCAGTCAACTTGTTCCATGTAATCTTTTCGTTGGGCACTGCTCCACTGTATCCGCCGTAACTGGTTTCAGAGTCGCTGATTTGAGCGAAATACCCCCAGCGTCGCGTCTCGGATTCGTTCAGATCCTGTAGGAGCAAGGGCACGACACAGATTGCAAAATCACCGGCAATCCCGCCCCCGATTTGAAAGAAACCGACGTCACGTTCTTTACTGACAGAACGGTACCACGTTGCCAAATATTCCAATTGTTGCGTTCCGCTCTTGAGAACCTGGTGGTTTGACACGGTTCCATCCATGACTCGTGCGGTGAACATATTGCCGAGGGTACTGTCCTCGATGCCCGGCGAAAAAACTGGAATGCCAGCTTCCTTGGCAGCGATCATCCAAGAATGTTCGGCGGGGATTTTGTAATGGGCCCTCAATTCGGGCTCGTCGAGCAGCATGAACATGTATTCAAATGGCAAGTAACTTTTGCCCTCGTCGGCCGCTTGGCACCAGTACTTGAGCAATTGTTTTTGCATGTGCTTCATGACTGTCTCAGGAATGCACGTATCCGTCACGCGATTGAAACCCGAGTCTCTCAATGCAAGTTCGTCTTGGACGCTCAGTGCACGCCAGTTGTCAATAATCTTGTATTCATCGTGGGCAAAGAGATTGAATAGATCTTCCTCTAAATTGGCGGCGGTGCACGAGATTGCTTGCACTTTGCCGCAGCGGATCATTTCGGCTAGTGAGACCCCGATTTCGGCAGTGCTCATGGCGCCCGCCAGCGACACAAGCATAATGCCGTTTTGTTCGTCCACGAATCTCCTGAACGCTTTAGCGGCAGCTAGCGTTTCTCTCGCATTGAAATGGCGGAAATGCTTGTCCATAAACGCGGAAATAGTCATTGATATTATGTGGGTATTTTGTGCTACGAGGTGGGTGAGACTCCTGATTTCCGTCCAGTCTGCTATTGCTTGGCCATCGGCATGACAACATACGTATAACCATCGTCCGTTGAAAACATAGCTGGTTCGGCGTTGCTGCGGACTTCAATTGCAAATGGCTTTTCCAGGTCTAGGGCCTTGAAGAAGTCCGAAACGAATCGGTAGTCCATTGTAATTTTGACTTCGTCGCCTGTGTAAGCAATTGGCATCTCAATTCGAGATTGTCCTACGTCCGCCGTTTTGGCAGCAACAACGAGCGTACCGTTTCCAAAGACAAACTCGACGCCACGGCTATCTGGGTCCGCTACAATCGACGCCTGCCGAATCGCAGCCAAAAAGGGGCCGGCAATTCCTTCGATTCGTGTTTTGTTTTCGCGACTGGGAATCACTTGACGCCAGTTGGGATATCGACCTTCGACAAGTCTCGAATAGATCGTGCATCTGTTCGTTCGGATCAAGATGTCGTTGCTTCGTGCTGCGATGTGAACCATATCCTCCTTCTCGCTGATAGACCTGTCCATCAAGTTCAGCGTTTTCGTCGGCACGATCGTCGACATACCCGAATTTTTGAAACCCCCGATCGAGGTGCCCTTGCCGTTCATGCATGCAAGCCTTCTTCCATCCGTCGCAACCGTCGTGATTTGGTCTCCGTCCATTTCAAATAAAACGCCTCCGAGTTGGTATCGGGTGCTCTCGTTGTCAGTTGCAAATATGGTCCGTTTGACCAACTCCTTGAACAATCGAGCGGAAACTTCAAAGTAACTGTCTTCCGCAAATTCGACAACACTTGGAAACTCGTCTGGATTGGCGAGCGGCAAATGAAATTCAGAATGCCCCCCCTGAATGTCCAACGTGTTTTCACTCGTTTCCAGCGACAGCGTTTCGTCGCTGGCTTCACGAAGAATATTGCCCACTCGTTGGACGTTCAGCAAAGCCCGGCCGGGCACAATGATCTGCACGTCTTCCACCACCAATCGAATCCCAGCCTCCAAGTCGGTTGCCATGAGCACCACTCGCCCATCGGTTGCGTCGATCTTGACGTTGTTCAAGACTTCCTTCGGACTACGCGTAGGCGCGATCCCTGCTGCGATCTGGAATGCAGCGAGAAATTTCTCTCGATTCGTAACAATTTTCATAGATCTACACTCTGCCTATGCAACACTCTGCCTATGCAACTAAACCTGTCCCGCAATTGGGTTCCGACAGCCAATGTTGTAGCGTGAATTGCACAAAAACTGTAGTGGGTAGCATCAGCCTTACCAAACCCGCCTTCCGCGACAAAAGCCAGCCACTCGATCGGTGGCGTTCTCCAGCAGCAAATTGGAGCTAACCTATTCGAACCCGGAGGGCCAAATGAGTGTAAGATGGATAGTCCAGTGAATGCCTTCGTCCACTCCTTCCCTTCCATTGCATTTATTTTCCGTGCCATCTCGTTTCCACCCAATGATGCATTGCTACGCCCGAATGATCTGCATGCTGGTTGCGTTTTCGCACGCGTCATGGCTTCGCGCCCAAACCATTGATTTTGTTCGAGACGTACGTCCTATCTTTCAAAAACACTGCTACGAGTGTCATGGTGATAAAAAGCAGAAGTCTGGTCTCCGACTGGATGTAAAGCAAGCCGCGTTCCAAGGGGGCGATGGCTACGGTAAAAGTTTCTCGCCGGGAAAGTCAGGCGAAAGTCCGCTGATTCGGTTGGTCACAAGCAAGGACAAAGACGATCGCATGCCACCCGAAGGCGATGCATTGAAAACAGAAGAGATCCAAACGCTGATTCAATGGATTGACGAAGGGGCCGTGTGGCCAGACGGAGTGGATGCTGCGTTGTTGAAAAACATTCGCGATCATTGGAGCTTTAAGCCAATCGCGGTTCCAAAAGGGTCCCATACGATCGATTCGTTTATCCAAGAGAAATTGGAGATGAATGGATTGACGATGTCGCCAGAAGCGAATCGTGTCTCTTGGCTTCGTCGCGTCACGTTCGATCTTACCGGTCTGCCACCAACCCCGGAGGAAGTTCAAGCTTTTCTAGACGACACAGGTAGCGGTTCTTTTGAGCGTGCCGTCGATTTACTTCTTCACTCACCTCGTTATGGAGAGCGTTGGGCTCAGCATTGGCTTGACCTCGTTCGATTTGCGGACACGCATGGTTTCGAGGTTAACACCGAGCGTCCAAACGCTTGGCCTTATCGCGATTACGTCATCCGTGTGTTCAATGAGGACAAGCCATACGACAGGTTCATTCAAGAGCAAATCGCGGGTGACCAATGGGGCGAGGATGCAGCCACAGGGTTTCTTGTTACTGCGTCGGTACTTTTGCCTGGACAAATCGGCAAGGACGCTCCGTCCATTCGACTCGCCCGCCAGGATTCCATTGATGAGATTGTCAATAACATTGGCCAGACTTTCCTCGGCCTGAGCATCGGCTGTGCTCGGTGCCACGATCACAAGTTTGATCCGATTAGTGCAATGGACTATTACTCGATGCAAGCCTTCGTTTCGGGCGTAGAGTATGAGGACCGCGAGTTGCGCACGCCGGCGGCTGAGGCGCTCAAACAAGAGGCAGCATCGATGCGGGTTCGCGTTGCGGAGATCGATGAGCAACTCAACAACTTTATGTTACTCGCACGGCCAAAAACGTTGCCGCAAAGGCCGTCTGTCAGTCCCCGCAAGAACACGGATCGTTTCGTCGCCCTGATTACGAAACGATTGCGCTTCACCATCATAGCAACGAACGGGCTCGAACCCTGTATTGATGAGCTCGAAGTTTTCAATGGTCAGGGACAAAACGTTGCCCTCTCAAGTTTCGGTACGCGAGTCAAATCCTCTGGCAACACTCATGTTCCTGATCGACACGAGTTGCGATTCGTCCATGACGGCTTGTATGGCAATTCGAAAAGCTGGCTTTCCAATGAGCCGGGCAAAGGCTGGGTTGAACTAGAATTTCCGTCAGAACAAGAAGTTTCACAAGTCGTCTGGGGTCGAGATCGGGAAGGAAAGTTCGAAGACCGCCTCGCGACGGAATACAAAATCGAGACTGCAACGGGCACAGAGAGCAACTGGCAATTGGTGGCGGATTCAACGGATCGCTTTCCCTGGATTGCAGGCACGGATCGTAACAGAAACTTTACCACGGTTGGACTCTCAGGTGATGACGCCACGAAAGCCACTCGTTTATTGAATGAGAAAAGTAATCTGGAGGCAAAGATCAAAACCTCAGAGAGTGGACAAAGAGTCTTTGCCGGTACGTTTCGCAAACCGGACGAAATCCATTTGCTTAGCCGTGGCGACCCGGAGCAACCACGAGAAGAGGTTGTGCCTGCCGTACTCAGAGCCTTTGGTGACGTCGAGCTCGAAAAGGATTCCTCCGAGCAGGAACGTCGCCTTGTTCTTGCAAATTGGATCGCAAGTCCAGAGAATCCGTTGACTGCACGCGTGATGGTGAATCGGATCTGGCAGGGGCATTTTGGAGTTGGAATCGTGCCAACGCCGAGCGACTTTGGCAATAATGGAATAAAGCCTTCGCACCCCGAACTGCTTGATTGGTTGTCAACGGAGTTCGTGCGATCCGGCTGGTCGATTAAAGCCATGCATCGGCTCATCGTGTTGTCTCGAACGTACCGCCAGTCATCCGCATTGAATACGAGCGGGGTTGAAAAAGACGCCGATGTCCGATTGCTTTGGCGATATCCATCGCGTCGGATCGAAGCCGAAACAATTCGCGACTCGATGCTCGCCATCAGCGGGCAACTCAACCTTAAAATGCATGGACGAGGCTACGATCTATTTGACAAGCGGGGTGGGCTGAGTGGCTACAAGCCCATAGAGTCGTTTCGCGGCGAGGGACTTCGTCGCATGATCTACGCTCACAAGGTTCGCCGCGAGACCGAAGCCATCTTTGGGGCCTTTGATTGCCCTGATGCGGGGCAGAGCACCGCTATCCGCCGGGAATCCATGACACCCATACAAGCACTCAATTTGTTTAACAGCGTCTTTACGCTCGAGCAATCTCAAGCTCTGGCAGAACGCTTGTCGCGTGAAGTTGGCAAAGATATTGAGCAGCAAATCCAGCGTGCCTATCACTTGGCGCTGAGTCGCGAGCCAAGCATCGACGAGCTTCAAGAAGCTGAGTACGTGGTTCGCGAGTACGGGTTGGAGACCTTTGGCCGAGCTCTTTTCAATTGCAATGAGGCTTTGTTTCTTCCATGAATTCAAAATCTGGAAACGGCTCACTCCTTGGCCGCGTCTTGCTAAATCGCCAGCAGTTTCTTTCGAACAGCGCGACGGCAATCGGCTCGATTGCCTTAGCCGATATGCTGTGCGCAGACGGCCTCCTGTTGGATTCTACCGACCAACCTAGGATTGATCCCGCCCAACCCTATGCTGCCAGGCAACCACACTTCCCAGCCAAAGCGAAAAACGTGATCGTCATTTTTTGCGCTGGAGCTGTCAGTCAGTTAGAAACATGGGATTACAAGCCGGAGCTGATCAAATGGGATGACAAGCCCTTGCCGGGTGGACCATCCGTTACTTTTCAAGGTCCAGCAGGCAACTTGGCTCGACCACAATACAACTTCCGTCCGCGCGGCCAGACCGGCAAGTGGGTGAGTGACTTGATCCCGCATCTGGCGGAACTCACCGACGACATCGCCTTTGTTCATTCGCTCACCAGTACCTCGAACACACATGGGCCAGCCGAGAACTTTCTGTCGACGGGCTTTGTTCTCGATGGTTTCCCAAGTCTTGGCTCTTGGGTAACGTATGCACTGGGGAGCGAGAATCAGAACTTACCCTCTTACGTTGCGATTCCCGACCCGCGGGGTGTACCACAGAACGGATCCAACAATTGGGGACCGGGTTTTTTGCCCACCGCTTTTCAAGGCACAACGCTGAGTTCCAAGGAACCTGTGCGTCACCTCATCCCGCCCGGCATCGCATCGTCAGCCGACCTAGCATCGCGTTCATTGCTTCAGAAGATGAATGCTCGGCATCTCGAACAACATCCAGGTGATGGCAAGCTCGCCGCCCGAATCGCAAGTTATGAACTCGCCGCTCGGATGCAACTCAGCGTGCCCGAGATCAGCGATCTTAGCACTGAATCCGCCCATACTCTGAAAATGTATGGCGCGGACGAAACGCAAAACGCAAACAAGGCCGCGTTCGCCAAAAACTGCATCCTTGCTCGTCGCCTGATCGAACGAGGTGTGCGTTTTGTGCAGCTATTCAATGGCGCCTACGCGAGTGGTGGCGTGCTCAATTGGGATGGACATAACTCGATAAAAGAACAATACGACCTCCATGCACAAATCCTCGATCAACCCGCAGCCGCTTTGATCCAAGATCTCAAGCAACGAGGCTTGTTAGATGATACCCTCGTGATTTGGTGTACCGAGTTCGGCCGCATGCCTTTTTTTCAGAAAGGATCGAAAGGCCGCGATCATAATCCAGACGGCTTCACGTGCTGGATGACCGGCGCGGGAGTGAAGCCCGGCGTGAGTCATGGTGCAACGGACGACTTGGGCCAGAAAGCGGTTCAAGACATTCATCCCCTAACCCACTTCAACGCAACCATCCTCCATCTCCTGGGCCTTGATTTCGAACGACTAAGCTTCGAACATAACGGCATTCAACGTAGACTGACCAACGTAGAGGGAAAGATCATTCCAGAGATCCTGGCTTAGATCCTCTAGGGTAAACCAAGAGGCGTTCGTCTCATGACACGGGCGTCCAGCTCTCACTTTTCGATCCTAAATTGTTGCGAGCGTGCGTGAGAAATGGTAACCTCAACTTCACATCGAGAAGCAGTGTCGTGATTCCGATTCGACAGCTATCCTTTAAGCTCCCAGTTTGCGAGGCAAAACGATGACTTCAATTGGTTATGCACGCGTGGTCAATAACGCGTTTCTAAACGAGCTCAAAGAATGCAACTCTGCACTTTGGGACGACGTTAACTTGCTGGGGTCCTACGCTCAAGAGCCATTCTGTAGCGATTGGATTGAGCAAAATAGCGGTTCCGTTTTGAGGCGTCTTCGTGTCGAGCTGTCCGGACAGTTTCGTTTAGAAGAGACATATGGCTACGTCGCTGGCCCGAGTCCCATCCAAGATCGCAATGTGTCCAAAGCACTCGATCAGCACTTGAACATCGTCCTCCAATGCGTCGCCCTGAGTGAGCAATTCGACGATCTCGAATACTGCGGAAAACTATCGTGTGAAACGCTAGAAATTTGGAAGCAAATGAAATGTCTTTTCGAGTGCATTATGGAGCACGAAGCCTTAGAGCGGAGATTGATTGCTGCCGCTTGGGCCCCTATCTTGCCAGAAGCTTCGTGTGCGCTTGAACCAACACAATAGACACAGCCGACCAAAGTCAAAGTAGTAAGCACACTCCATGTGCCGTCCACCTGGAATCCTGGCAAATGCTTGACTGTGAACGGCACAGCGGAGCGTGCCTGCACCTTTTGTCGGCTGTGTCACAGTAGAGCGAGTGGCCGGGTGAAAGTTACTGGAACGGAGTAGGATGGGACCATTTGTCCCGTCCAAACAAAGGATCGAGACATTGGTCCCAATCTACTTCCGGTTCAACTCAATTCGAACCAAGCCTTGCATTAATAATCATTACCAATGTCTTTGCTCGATCTTGTTCGACCGCTTTGAGCAGTTTCTCCGATTCATCCCGTTCGTTTTGAGTCGGGAAACGTGAATCACTCACAAGGTATGCATGCTCCAGAAGCATTGGCCAAGACATTTGGCTAGCGGCCAATCGATCCGCAATTTCGGAAACTTTACGGTACGGTTTCGATACTGAGACAAAGTACCGGACTTGGTCTTCACTATAGTTTGGCTTACTGGTCTTTGGCAGGCTGTTCGGCGATGTCGGGCTTATCGCTCCTTGTGCCAACGCTTGATTGTTCAATTCGTACGAGCGATTCGCCTTGACCCAAGTTGCAACCTGATTCATCGAAGTCCATTTCGAGTCAAGTATCGGCGATTCGGATGAAACTAAACTTGCGAAAAGCCTTGTTTGTTTTTGAGCTTCGGCGATCTGTTCGGCGGTCGTTTTTAGATACCAGGGTGAATCCATTTTTTGCCCATCAACACGAAATGCACTCGACAAAACCATCCATCGGACGAGTGCACCCAAGTCTCTCTCGCCGGTTTGCATCTGACTAGCCAGGAAGTCTCGCAAATCCGCACGGTCGTTGTTGCCTTCCTCTTCCGTTAAACCAAAAATTGGAAATAAAGGTTGCTTGAAAACCTCATTCCATACCAACTCGACCATAGCTTGTCTTGGTTCTACGGATGTCCGAAACCAATCCGCCAGTGTACTCCTAGTCGTATTTCCAATGATTTGGGTCGGGGGGCCAGCCAAAGCCAGCTTCAAGCGTCCTTCTGAATCTTCAAAAAAATACTCGGATGCTTTCACGACCTTTAACGCACGAACGCCTAGAGCTCGACGGTCGAGCGACATGCCAGATAGACTTGCAGGGACTTTCCAAAAGGAATCCTGACCGCGAACGGTTTGCGTGCTCGCCAGATAGTTACTAAAGTCGTTATTGCGAGATTCGCCATCATGACATTGCGAACAAACCATCGACGCGTTTCCACCGATTCGCATCGCTTGCCTTGCGGCCGCGACTAATCCGATGTTCTTTTGCTCGAGCGGCTTCTTTGAGAGATGCTCAGATGATTCGCGATGGTCAACCTCGGAACGCTCTAGAATGTCCGCAAGCCAAAACGCCGCAGGATCGGTTCGGAGCGACTGACTTTCCAATACTGGAGCTGACCTCGGGCCGGAAATCATCTCTCGCTCGATCTCTCCCACAAAAACTTTATTCGACAGCGAATCTGCAATCCATTTCACGAAGGAAAGCTCGGGACCGGGCTGAGATCGAACACCTAAAACTCGCTTTCCAAGGTAGTGCCCAGCTACCAATTCGGACCATCGCTTTGAAAACTCCTGACTCGATACTAGCGTGTCCACATAATCAACGTTGCGACTCTCACTTTTGTTAATTCGAAATGCTTCTTTTTCTGCTGCGGTTGGTAGCCGTCCAACAATGGCTAGCGCTGATCGCTCCAACCAAAGTTCGGTCTTGATACTCGGTTGCGGTGTCACGCCCACTCGTTTCCAAAGGTGTTTTAACTGATTATCAATGATGCCGATAATGTCGTTGTCCAACATTCGTTTCGTTGACGAACGTCGCTCTCGGTTGTTTGCATCAATAATTGGCGAGTCCTGAGGTTGGTATGCGTTATCAACTCGATTGCCAGGGGCGGTAGCAAGCTGCCTTTCGTTTGGAAAAAGTCTTTCGTTCGAATCTGGAGTGGCAACTGTCACCGCTACGGAATTGGGTTGATTGGAAACTTGTGGCGGAACAGTTGTTTGGTCAACCCCCGTTGCTTGATCCATTTGCGAGACAGCAATGTCATTGTTCTGAAGCACACCGGTCGGCTTGGTTTGAAACCCAGGTGGAATAAACAGCACAGCCAATACGCATGCTGCAAGCGCCGCAACCAGCATTGTGCCCCGTTGAATCCAAACACTCAATTGCTTATCGGCGAGCTGATTTCCACCCATTGCGTCGTCTACTGGGGGAGGAACGATCAGTCCGTAGCCTCTGGCTATTTCGCTTGCGGCAAATGCCACGGCTTCGTCATACTCAGAAAGCGAGAACAAGCTTCCTGACCACCCTTGCGGAGTTGCGAGATTGTTTGTCGAAGAGGAAGCAGACTCGGAGATAATGGCTCGATTGAATTGCGTGACAATTCTGTTGGTTAAATCTGGCGGATTGTGGTCGCAAACGACATCATTGAGCAAGTTGGACAAAAGGATGTCTGCAGGTTCAAAAGTAGGTTGTTCTTCCGAACTGTCTCTATCTCGATCAATCACGATTCAATTTTCCGTCTAAACACTGTTTAAGTTGTATTTTGGCTCGTTGCATCAGGTTTTTGGCACCGTGCTCTGAAATACCGAGTTCCTTTGCGATCAATTCCCGCGTTGCGTTCTCTCCGAAACGCATTTTCAACGACAACTGAGCCCGCTTTGTCAAACGACGAAAGCAATCCTCAAGCGCCTCCGTGAGGTCACCCCCATCTCCCTCTATGCCAGCCCATCGCATCCACTGCAGGTCTAACTGATCCATCTCGCTAGTAATCAAAACCCTTTTTTGTCGTCGTCTGAACGAAACGAGTAAGTGGTATGCGACACGTCTCAGATAACTAGAAGTCGCGGCTGGACTGACTTGAATAAAAGGCTTTCGTAGAACTGCGACAAACGTTTCTTGCGTCAAATCATCCGCGAGGGAGTGATCGCAGCCAATTGAACGTAAGTACCTCCATACACCGGCTTGATGATTCGTAATCAATACGGAAGCATCCCAGCTAATATCAGAGGTGGGCGATGAGCCAGGCTGTAACGTCAACTCGTTACCCAAAAAGATCTTTTATAATTTTGCCACTGTTGGCTATTTTCATTGGTCTGCCATTTCGGCTGGTAAACGTAGTTTCCAGAGAAATTCCTAAGCCATGGCAAACCGATGCCATCAAATCCTCAGAGGAGTACGGCTCAGTGACAACTTGCGTTCCATCCTCGTTGGTAGCTCCAACCGCTTTGCCGCCTTGGATACCAGCTCCTCCAACAACGACACTCCAAGCTCTCGCCCAGTGGTCGCGTCCGCCTTCTGCATTGATGCGTGGTGTTCTTGCGAATTCACCCATCCAAACAATAGCAGTGTCCTCCAGCAATCCACGTTGGCTGAGGTCGCCCACCAATGCGCTCATGGCTTTATCGAGCGTTGGCAATCGATCATTCTCCAACGTCTGAAAAATCCGTTGGTGGTTGTCCCAGCCGCCCAAGTCAACTTCAACGAACGGTACGCCCGCTTCGACGAGTCGGCGAGCCAGCAAGCACCCTTGCCCAAAGCCATTTTTGCCATACTTCTCTTTTTCGGCGTCAGGCTCTTTCTCAACATTAAAGGCTTCCATTTGGGCGCTGGTTAGCAAATCAAATGTCTTTCCTAGCACCTTCCGATGGTCCTCCAAAACTGTACCCCGCTTTTGAGCGATAAACGAATTTTCGATGGTTTCCAGAGCGAATCGTCTTTGGGCGAGTCGTTCTCCCTCTAATTTGGCCTCCATATTGCGGATGCGTCCGGTACTCGAAACATTGAAGGGTGCCCATGCCATTCCCAAAAACCCAGGTCCTTCGCTCGCTCCTCCAACCGAAACAAAGGGAGGAATCTCAAGGCCGGAACGTTGCGCCATGAGCTCGTGCGACATCACCGCACCGTAACTTGGATAATCCACATTCGCATCCGGAACATAGCCAGTATGCATATAATATCGGCCCCGATTGTGGTCCGCTTCGCGTGTGCTCATCGACCGAACAATGCTCATATGATGCATCTGCTTGGCCATCAGTGGCATATGCTCACAGATTTGCATGTCACCCGACGTCGAGATGGCCTTGAACGGACCGCCGTTGTCGGTTCCTGGCTTCAGGTCCCAAATATCCATACTGGACGGGCCACCACCCATCCAAAGCATGACACAGGACTTACGGTTTTTTTTGAGGGTATCCGCGTGCACTCGCAACGAATGACCTAGCGACATCGATGATCCTAGAAGCGCACCGGCACCAGCCATGTGACTCATGAAATGCCGACGGTTCATGCCGGATGGTGGAGCAAATCGAGACCACATTTTAATATTCCTTATGACCTTTTCGAACTACTTGTTGATTGAACATCCCGCAAATACTTGAACTACGACACGAGCCGCACTAGTGATTGAAAATAAATTCATTGCTATTCAAAATTGCCCACCACATATCCTGAAGCATTCCACCCACTTCATTTTTCCTTTTCACTAGTATCTGTTGGGCCACGCTGACTTCTTCCGGTTTTGGTCGTCTGCCTAAACCAGCAATGAACAAATGCTGAATTTTGTCGGTGGGTGAGCTTTTGGCCTGGGCAAGACCATGCAACCAACTCCCTGTTTCGAGCGAAATGGCTTCTTTGATCAAATCTCCGTTAAAAAGCATTAGGCTTTGTGGGATCGAGCCGTTGAAGGTTGTCGTCTCATCACCTTCATCGGTACCGAAAGCGATGACGAATTGCTTCATCCACTCTTCGCGTTGTCGATGTTGCTCCTCAAGGCTTCCTTTGCGGTTGGCTTGTGTTGCTACGGAGAGCGACTGATAAAGTTGCTCTGCACCCATTTGACGCGTGTAGAAGTGAGAAAACTTAGGCGTATCACCCAAAGAAGGTTCATCGGACGAATTGTCTTTGGTGATTCTCGAAGAGACCTGATAAGGTTGAGACATCGTAATCCAAACAATCAGTTGTTTGAGGTCGTAACTTGTGTTTCGGAAGTCCTTCGCAAGCTCATCGAACAACTGCGGCTGGGTGGTGGGGTTATGTGGCCCAAGATCGTCGATTGGCTTGGTGAAACCATAACCCAGGAAATGAGCCCACATCCGATTCACGATGGCCTTGTCCAGAAATGGACTCTCCATCATGAGCTTGCCCAGTTCGTCACGACGATTGACCTGACTGACATAGCCGCTTTTGCCAATCTCCGTACCATCCAGAAATACCGGGTAAGCGACTTTGGTTAACCCATTTCGAAGCGAGTAGTAGATTTCCGCTTTTTCCGTGTTGCTACCTTTCCCTGAAAAATCTTCATTGATCAATTCAACGTGATCCACGTCGCGATTGACAGAGCCAGGCACAAACTTTCTTAAAGCACGAGTCTGTCGGAAGAACGCGTTGAACTCCCAAAACTTTTGCTGCTTCCACTGGTTGAACGGGTGGTTATGACATTGTGTGCACTGCACTTGAAGTCCCAAGAAAATTCGCGATACGGCCGCAGTCGCTTGAGTGCCATCTTCTTCATTGACTTTCATCGCCAAAAAATTGGTGGCACCATTGAATCCCTCAACACCAGGCTTGGTCGCTCCGCTGGCAGTCACCAGTTCCAAAACCATGTCGTTATAGGGCTTGTTACGGGCGAAGCAGTCTCGTAAATACTTTTGCATCCCCTCGCGGTTGGTCAGACTGCGGTTCTCCATCCCGCCGTTTCGTCCTATCAAAACATTCGTCCAAACGGATGACCAATTGTTGGCATATTCCTCGGTATAGCGATCCTCATTGATCAATCGATTCACAAGCGAAAAACGCTTGTCAGCCGCCTTGTCCTTCGCGAACTCAGAGAATTCTTCAAAACTGGGGATTCTGCCTACCACGTCCAGAAACACTCTACGGCACCACTTCAAATCGTCCTCGACCGGTGATGGCTTGATACCAAACTCGGACCAATTCGCAGACATCGAAAGGTCGATTTTCTCTACTTGTTTTGGAAGTGTTACACGTTTTGCGTCTTTTCGGACTACCGACTTAACCGTAGGTTCGTCCCCGTAGGCAAAACCAACACTAAATACTAGCAAGAGCCCATACGCGACGCCCAACACAGCCCTCGAAACATCCGCTCGCCGCCAAAAATCCGCTCGCCGCCAAACGTTTCTAGGCCAAACGTTTCTAGAAACTTCAGCGAAAAAAATTATAATGAGTTTTTGAGAAATTCCTGCCATGTCCGTTTGCTCGGTTGGTGAAGATTTTCGAGAATGCTCGTCCGTCTGACTTGAGGAGCGAGAAACACCACTGGATTGTACTCAATTCCTGCGGGAACGAATCGTAAATTGAGCCATTCCTTGAGACCAAACTGATCCGAAACCGAATCTACCCTTGTTTTTTACAAGGTTTTGACAATGCTAGAGACACTATGACAGAACAAGAATTTCTCACGCACCATCAGCTTACTCGCAACCCTTTCGCCGACGAAGACGCTCAAACGGATTCTGTTTTTCGAGAATTCTGCATTTCGGGCACTTTTCACCCCTCTTGGAGCAAGGTGATTGGCGACTCCAAACAACCCGCGACGGCGGTGGTTTTTGGCTCGAAAGGGTCTGGGAAAACAGCAATGCGGCTCCAGTTGATGCGTCACATCACGGCCCACAACGAGCAGTTCCCCGAGCAGCGAGTATTCCTGGTCGAGTACGCTGATTTCAACGGTTACCTCGGCGCACTCCAAGAACATCTGCCAGTCCGTCAGCAATCCTATCCAGATAAAGTGCTTAACTCGCTTCGACTATGGGACCATATGGATGCGATCCTAAGCCAAGGTGTCACGCAACTCGTGGACCGGATCTTGCAAACCAATGCGAGTAACAACATTCCCGCCATGAGTGTGCGACAGGACGAAATCGACCGTCTAGATCGAGGCCAACGTCGCGATTTACTCCTGCTCACTGCTGCATATGATCATTCGAAAACGGGAACGCTGCACGATCGCTTTGCTGCCGTTGGAAAACGCCTCCGATTCTTTTCACCCAACACATGGATACCTGTGGCAATCGGTGTCGGGTTGAGCGCTCTGGCTATTTGGCTTTCCTACTTTCTTTATCAATCCGATTCGGATTGGCTCAAGTACTTGGTCTGGCTATTGCCTGCCGCTTTAGCCTTGGCATGGGGCATGTTCGGCTACCGATGGTTTCGGCACCAATTGCTCGCGATTCGAGTCTGCAAAAACCTGCGTGTTCTAAAACGCGATCAAGGCCAACTCAGGCAATTACTGATGCAGTTCTCGGATGCCGAGTTAGATGAACAACCACTCCCGCAATCGCAACGTTGCGATGATCGCTATGCTCTCTTGGAGAAGCTGCAACTGCTGCTACGTTCCCTCGGGTTCCCTGGCATGATCGTGATTGTGGATCGAGTGGATGAACCTGAACTGGTGAACGGCCAAGCGGAACGTATGAAGCAATTGGTCTGGCCCTTGCTCGACAACAAACTTCTAAAACACAATGACTTTGGTATCAAACTGTTGTTGCCGAGCGAGTTGCATTACTTTATCGAGCACGATTCCCGAGAATTCCACGAGCGGGCTCGGCTCGACAAACAAAACGTTGTCGCATCGTTCGATTGGACCGGCGAAGCGCTATATGACTTGCTTGCGTCTCGAATGTGGGCATGCGCCATTGCAGACGCTCGACCGAGTCCCCGAGATTTCTTCGATGCCGATCTAACCGAAACCCGCTTCATCACTGCCTTGCAATCGCTTACCACACCGCGCAATGTTTTCCGATTTTTGTATCGCTTGATCACCGAACATTGCAAACGCCATCGATCGGAAACACCACAATTCAAAATATCGTCTGATCTTTTCGAGTCCACTCTCGCCGTCGTTCAAGCGGAAGATCGCCGGCAATAGAATGAATCGTTGCAATAAGGACCGTTCGAGCATTCCCTTTCTGATATCGAGTGTTTGCACAGCTCTGCTTACAGCCGTTAACTCGTTTGCAGAACAACCCTTGCAAACCTCAACACTTCAACCACAACAGGGCACTGCTTCGTCGCCATTGCAGTCGATGATCCAAACCACACTGGAGAGCAATCTCAAGAATCGATCTCTCGACAAAGACCGCAATGGTGCTTGGCAAGTGATTCATGGTGCCGTCGCCTACGGCCCCTCCTTGCCACTCACGGTCGAGGGCAAAGAACTTCTTGCAATCGATTTCTTGTTGGATGGTGGCGAGATTCAAGGTTGGGAACTTTCCATCGGGCCCGTTTTACCTGCAACCAAGAAACCCGGAATTATCGCAAGAGTCGATGCCGGAAGCTTCATTGGACAAGGGCACCCGGACCAGTGGTTGGGCTACTTCTCTCAAATCCCTCTGTCGCTTGAGAGCAAGGTCGTTGTCAGCGGTCAGTCGTTGCAATTGATGGACTGGGCTAGGCAGGCTCAGTGGGATGTTCCCAACAATTCATTTCGCGAATATTCGTGGACATTGATTGCGTTGACCAACTTTTTCCCACAGGATCTGAACTGGCAAGCAAGTGATGGAAACTCATGGACGCTCGAACCCTTGGTCCGATTCGAAGCTCAGCAAGACTTAACCGATAGTCCTTGCGGTGGTATGCATCGACTGATGGGACTTGCTCATGCAGTTCGCTACCGACAACGTCTCAAAGGGAGTATGGATCAAGGCTGGTTGATGGCAAAAACTGCCGTCGATTCGGCGATCGCGTCGGCTCGCAAATTTCAAAACTCCGATGGTTCCTTCTCGACGAATTACACGTCGCGACCAGGAAACACGGTTGACCTGAGCGCCTGTATCAGCGCTACTGGTCATACGTTGGAGTTTTTGGCGTATGCAGTTGACGAAAAGGAACTCGCGCAACCTTGGATGGAAAGAGCGGTTTCGCGGCTTTGTTCGATGCTGAAAGCCAGCGAACAGATTGATCTAGAGTGCGGAGGAACCTATCATGCACTGGCTGGACTCAAACTCTATCATCGACGACGATTCGATCGATAGCGAATTTTCCCACTCTATCGATTTCGAATCACGGAAATGCAAACAAGAAAACTTGGTAATTCCGACCTGCACATCACCCCGGTTGGAGTTGGCGCTTGGGCGATGGGGGGTTCTGGATGGGCGTTTTCGTGGAGTCATCAAGATGACAAGGATTCGATCGACGCAATTCATGCAGCCTTGGACGCGGGCATAAACTGGATTGATACCGCTGCGGTGTACGGTCTTGGACATTCCGAAGAAGTCGTAGCGAAAGCCCTGGCTTCGTATCGCGGCAAGAAACCGTATGTGTTCACCAAATGCGAGAGAGCTTGGGATTCCAACCGTCAGATTGTCAAATCCCTCAAGCCAGACTCCATTCGAGCCGAATGCGAAGCCAGCTTGAAACGCCTCAATGTCGACGTAATCGATCTTTATCAAATTCACTGGCCAGAGCCGGATGAAGATATCGAACTCGGTTGGTCGACGCTCGTCGATTTGCAGCAGGAAGGGAAGCTTCGATGGATCGGTGTTTCGAATTTTAGCGTTTCTCAAATGAAACGCTTGCAAGCAATTGCACCGATCACTTCCCTACAACCTCCCTACTCATTGATTCGTCCAGAAGCCGAGTTGGAACTCTTGCCCTACGCGATCGAGAATAACATTGGCGTTATCGTATATTCTCCGATGGGCTCTGGCATGCTTAGCGGTTCGATGACGCGAGAACGAATCGCAAGTCTTCCGCCAGACGATTGGCGCAATCGAAATGCACACTTTCAAGAGCCGCTTTTGTCGAAGAATTTAGTAGTTGCTCAACGTCTGAAAGAAATGGGAAATCAACTTGGCAAGAAAGCAGGAGAGCTCGCGATTGCCTACGTTTTGCGGAACCCAGCGGTCACGGCTGCCATCGTGGGATTTCGAAACGCTGCTCAAGTTCAAGAACTCGTCGGGGCGATGGACTATCGTTTGCCTGACGATCTTCTCTCGGAACTAAGCACATTGGGTTGAGTCTTCGAGTGAAACAAAGTGAGTGCCATTGGGCGCTAGCCCCGGTTCTCGACGAACGTCGAGCAATTGGAAAACCGGGGCTAGCGCCCAACGGCTAATTGGGTTGAAAAACAGTTGCGGATGTGCTTGGCGACGCGTGTCAAGCTAAACCCGTAAATTCGCCAAGGACAGAACCTTGTTGTCGTTTGCTCCGCTCAAAGTCATGCTTGCGAGATGAGTCACGCTTGCGAGATGACGGCAAGGTCTGCGGCCCACGCCTCAATGAGCGATGCGGGACTGACCATTCGGTCCAAGTGTTCGCGGGCTTCCATGCATCGCTGTACTGCTGCGACCAAGGAGCTACTTCCTAGAGTCATCAAATGGCCGTATTGTTCAACCGCAGCCGATCGACTCGCTTCGTTGTCGATCTCAGCCAAAATCGTGCGCATCCCGGCTCGATAGAAGTTGAGTGCAAAGTCCAAAATGACTTTTAGTCTTTCGCGGCGTGGTTGCGACTCGGTTCCGACCGATTCCATGTTTCCTTGGACAGCCTTGGCGAGTTTCGTGAAATCGAGCGGGCGTTGTCTCAATTGGCGAAATAGCTCCAGCCGAAATGCTCTCAGTTCTTCGTTCGTCCAGTTCGCGACCGCAGCCATCGATCCGGCTGCTTGCGTCGCAACGGTTAATGCCTCCTCAATATTGTCTGCAATGCCATGTCGAAGAATCAATTGCGATAGTTCATCGCTCGTCAGTGGCTGAAACCGCACCATTTGGCAGCGAGATCGAATGGTGGGCAACTGCCTTTGCACGCTGGTACTTATCAAGAAAATCAGCGATCCAGGTGGTGGTTCTTCCAGCGTCTTGAGCAAACTATTTGCCCCTTCTTCGGCAATGGTATCCGCATCATCAATAATCGCGATCTTGCGCCGACCAGAGTAGGGTTTCATGCGCAATTCGTAACACAACCCCTCTCGCATCCTCATCTCGCCTTCACCTACCAATTGCTCCATGATGAGAGCTGTCTTGTCCGGACGGCGTGCAATTTCAAGCAGGTCCGGATGGGTGCTGGCATCGATCTGCGCACATGCTTCACAATGGCAGCATGGGGCGAAAATCGACGGATCGCTACCGGTACATAGCATGGTTTTTGCAAGGAGTCGAGCAAAGGTTCGTTTGCCAATTCCCTCGGGCCCGACCATCAAGAAAGTGCTAGCCAGACGATTGTTTCGGATCGCATTGCGAAACCATGATTGCTGCTTTTCATGGCCGAGAAAAGAGTTCCAGTCCTTTTGCATCATCTTCGGTTTGCTAGTGTCCGTTCGGACGTGGATCAAAAATGGGAGGCAGTTTGAGCCTCAATCCGCTTATAGTAAGCCATCCGATCATACCATCTTGAACTTGCTTTCGCTGCTGGTCCGCGTCAATCAGTTTCGACAAGGCGGGTCGTTCAAAATCTTTTATGTTCCAGGCATCACTGCCGACAGCCAAAGCAATCTTCCCTTCCAATTGAGCCGCCGCGACAGATTGCCGATCAAACTGGCTGGTCAATTCGAACTCCGCTCGGAGTCGTGAGATATCACTCCTCTCGGAATCGTTGGTTTTCAGATCGCCGAAAGTGGTGATCGCAAGATCGTAGCGTCGCCTCAGTTCTTGAGAAGCGTTTGGCCAAAGCGAACGCACTACTTCCAAGCGATCCATGATTGTTTGGAATCTTCTACCAACTGCGAAGGTCAACGAACCGATGATGATGAGACCAACCACAAATATTAAAACAAAAACGCGGCCAGGGATGCCGCGCATTTGTTTTGCAATAGGAGTTGCAACCGATTCCAAGGTCACGCTGACTGTCCACCTTGGATTTTATAACTCTCCAATTGCTTGGTTTCTTCGGCGACGCTACTGCCGTCGGGAGTTTCGTCCGATTTGGTGTTAAACCACGAATCTTCGAATTTAACAAAGCCTGCTTCTCCGCGAGAACCACGCTTCATGGCTACATTGGTTGTCAAAGCGATCACCGCATCGGCCATGGCGACTTCGGGATAACACTTTGGCCGATTGCTTGGATCAGGATTGCGGATGCAGTAGGCCCAATGCTCAATTTCCTCCGTGTATCCCTTGCTGACGGGCCAGTTGCCCGTGGCGGCCTTTGCGACGGGTGCAGCAGATCCACCGCTAGCTTGGGTGTCCAACGCATAACCGCCTTTGGTCGATTTCACCCCAGCGGCCGCGGCTGTGTCCGAACCCGCGTAGAGCAAGACGTCCTGCTCTTTCTCGATGATCATGGTACCCTTGGTTCCCAGCACGACTTCGCCGTAACCGCCATAACCATTTCCATTGATGGACGAGTAGGTCACAACAATCTTCTTGTTCGGATCTTCCGAGTAACCAGCGATCTTCTTCATGTTGTTTGGGAGCTTGTAACCCGGTTCGAATTTTTCGCTGTACTCAGGACCAGGAAACTCGAATGAGCAATAGACGTGATCGTCGCAATCCCGGTCGGCTGGGAAAATATGCCGTCCACCGACTGCATGCACAGACAGGGGGTGCGCTTTCTTTCCATCGGCTCGCAAAGCACTGCAGAAGATCGTCGCAGCGTCCAACTGGTGGCTACCGAGTTCGGCCATTAGACCGCCGCCTGTTCGATCAAAGATTCGCCATCGAACTAGTTCTTCCATGGCGGATCTCGTCCGTCCACCCATTTCCCTGTCGAGATATCCGTACTGGGCTGCATCGAAATTCTTATCTTCCATCCAAGCTGCCCATTGAGCAACTTTTTTGGCAATCAAGTCTTTTTCCGCTGGGCTGGTGGCTGCATCTAACTCCTTGCGGAATTTTGCAAGTTCCGTCTCAATCCTGTTCAATCCGCCTTTGGCTGGCTCGTCACCTGGGAGAGGTGGAAACCAAGAGTCGTTGCCGGGCAAATTGCCGCGGTGCCATTGTGCGCGGATGTGATGCAACTGACCGATCATGCCCCAACGGAGCAAGTGAACTGCGTTGTCGTAAAGGACGCTGTAGTGACGTTGGTGACCGGTTGCACAATGCAGAGGATTGCCACTGGAATCGCTCTTGCTTTCGGCAACACGGGCCATCACCTTGCACTGAGCAATGTTGTGGGCCATGAGTTTTTCGGTCAAAACATGTTTGCCCTTCATCATTGCTTTCACCGCGATCGGAGCATGCAAATGCAAAGGCAAGGCGATGATCACGGCTTCGATGGAATCGTCGTCGAGCAAGGCTTCGATACCGCCATTGCTGCCGTCGTAAACTTTAACGCTTTTACGCGCTTCTGCTTCGCTTGCGTACTTGTATTGTTTGATCAATCCTGGGCGAACGGCTGCTGCCGCAGGAGAAGACCAGTCGCCATGGAAAGCGCGGTAAATGCTATACGGGCGAATGTCGGCAATGGCGGTCACTTGAACATACTCAGGCGAACAACCACCGATCAACACGTTTCCTTCGTCACCAGTGCCGATAACACCGACACGAACTGGGTCACCCACCTTTTGGTAGCCGAAATACATCGCACCAAGGCCCGCACCGGAGACAGCTCCGGCTGCGACGACGCCCTGCATGAACTCACGGCGAGTGAAGCCAACTGCCTCAAAATAATTGGATTGCCCGGTAGCGCGTTCTTCAGGAGTAAGCTGATTCATTTGAAAAAATCCTATCGATAAAAGATAGTAAAGGGATTGGTTCAGTAATTATTTGCAACTAGATGCGGGGTTGTACGATCGATTGACTGTTTCGGTTCCAAAAACTCCATGGAATGAAATCCAGACCAGCGTATCTCCCCGCATCCGAGAATGCGAGAAAGAAACAACTCACCATTTCAATAGCTTGATAGTAAGTCGGCTGGGAACCATAGCTCCCAGGAAATTGAGTCAAAACAACGGACGCCAAGAAAATTCCGGCCGCCAATGCGGCCAAGGGTGTTAACAATCCGAGGATCAAAAGGATGCCAACACACATGTCAAAAATGGGAATGACTTTGTCGATCAGTTTCACATCGATCGGAGGAGAGCCCGGCAACTTGAAGTTCGCAGCGAGTTTGCCCTTATCGATTTGAACCTCGGTTGCCAGTGCGTTGATGGCCGTTTCGAATTCGTCGTTAATTTTGTCAATGTCATAAAGGGCAGGTTTTATGAGCGCCTTCCATTTGGTTTCGATTTCATCGCGTTGCTTTCGCATCGACGAAACGTTGGATCTCATGGGGTCGTTTTCCAATTTGGAAACTCGCGGAATACCGTTTTTGTATTCGTCAATTTGAGGTTTCCACTCTTTGTAAACAGCGCCCAGTTGCTTTCGAGTTGCGCTAACGATGGTTTTGGTCTCGGCAGTTTGACCCTCGGTAAATTGGAACAATGCCCCCGCTTCCGAAGCGAACGCCTCATAGGCCTGCTTCATTTTTTCGTCATCTAGCCGAACCGAACCGTCAAAATCTGGCACCATGGCCTGAAACGTTTTCGCCAATGGGCCCTTGGCCCCCGAAAGAAAACCGGTCGACGAGAACCCTCCTTTTTGGACTTTGTCGGTCCCCTCCATGAAGAAGTGCCAACCGACAACCACCCTCAGTGCTATCAAGGCAAGTATGGCAAGAAAATTGAGCTGCGCTTTACGGAGGAGCATATTAAGCGGTTGGTGGGGAGGTGGAGTCGCGAAGGGTGCGCGGCTCATGGTGCACCAAGTACCGCTTTTTAATCACCGTCATTCACGAATTATGTTCGAAAATCCCCCGTCAGCCAAGTCCGAATCGCGGATATCGCGTCACCTCTCACGGTTAAAGCCTCCGTCTCCACCGTTGAAACCTAACAATTCCATCGTTGAAACCTAACAATTCGCGGTCTTAACTCCATTTGCCGACTGTTTTACGCACTTTCAACAAGCAATCGGATTTGCCGAGTGCTATCCTAAAGCTTGATGAATTGAAACATCATCTCGCAAACACTTCGGCAACTCTCCAATGCAAATGTCTTTCCCTTGCAAATGCGGCAAGCAGATCCAGATTCCAGAACGCTCGTCGGAGGAACAACCGACCGCTTTCTATCAATGTGACGATTGCGGAATGCAATATCCCCTCCAAGGAGACGATTCCGACCGTCAAGGCGCCCCGGCAACCAGTCAAGGCGCCCTGGCAACCGAATCCTCGACAGAGAAGGACGCAGGTCCGCCATCCGATTCTCAAGCCGATTCTCAAGCCGATTCTCAAGCCAATGACTCCCAAGGAGCAACGCCCGAATTGGAGCTAGAACTGGAATGGGAGGCTGACGAGGAAGCTGAAGTCGCGTCTGCCGACAAGGGCGCTGGCCCAGAAATCGAGGCTCAAGCTCTACCGCACGAATCTTTGCCGCACGAATCTACAGCTGGAGAACAAAATGGACCAGAAAGTGCCGTAGCTCCCTACGAGTTTGAACCGAACTGGAATGTCCTGAGCGCAGCTACTGCAAAGCGTCCCCGACAGGAAACACCTTTTTTGCGAAAGGTTGTTCCACCGGTTCTCGGTGGATTGGCCGCTTTACCGATCGCAACTGCCATTATGTGGTATGGATTTGGGCGAGACATTGGAACGACTGGCCAGTACGTTTCACAGTATGTTCCGTGGATCGTGCCACAAAAACTAAGAGCGAATCGCTGGGAAACCTGGGATGAGCCGATGGCGCAGAAGCAATCAGCCAAGCCTCGCCCCAAACGCGAGTCGTTTCCATCGCTCAACCGAAACGAGGACTCATCTAGGCCGCCCGTAATCGCCGAACGACCGGGATTCGCAACCGAAGACAACGAAAACAACAATAACAACGACGCGAACTCGGCGGTCTCCTCCACGGATTTGCCTGCGTTGCCATCGTTGCCCTCGTTGCCATCGTCCAACAAGAAGGACAATTTGGAATCGTCCAATAAGATGGAAAAGATGGACAAGATGGACAAGATGGACAAGATAGAATCGTCCAACAAGTCGGACGACACGAATTCCGAATCTCCCCGATCTCTTCAGAGCCTTGAATCGATCGCGTCAGGTATCTCGGAGTCCATAAGAATGCTTCGAATGCTCAAAAATGATTTATACGAAGCTCCCAAGAACACGAAAGTTGCCATGATCGGCGATTACTACCGAACGGCCAAGAAGCTCTCGGAGCAATCGGCATCGTTGCGAGGCCGATCCGCTTCGATCTGGAGAAAAGAACTCGAGAACATCGCGAAGGAGATTCTAAAAGACAAAAACTCAAAAACGGTAATGCAATTCGGCCCGATCGGCAAACTGCCAGGGATCAACGCATCAGTAGAAAACGATTTCCTTGTTACGGTACTAAACATTGGCGAACGGGACGAACCTGATTCGAACAATCTCTGGACGCTGAATGAGCCGTGGATTCTCGGCGAGCAAAAAGTCTCCGTCCAAATGCTTCCTGGCGCATGGAGGGTAGGTTCTGCAACGGTACCGACAACTTGCTTAGTTTTCGGTAGACTGATTGCTACTGGTTCGTCGAACGCGGAGTCGTCAACCACGGAGCGAGGCACATTGACGCTACAAGTCCATGCTGCGTTGCCCGAATAAAATCACCGTTGCCCGAATAAAATCACCGTTGCCCGAATAAAATCACCGTTGCCCAATTAAAATCATCATTCAGATCAGAAAGTGCTGGAGAGAGAATGTCGTTAGAATCAGATCGCGATGCAATCTTGGATTTGACCCAAAAACTACTTGTCGCGATTACTTCGGGGGATTGGGATACGTACATCGTCCTGTGCGATGAATCCCTAACGTGCTTTGAACCCGAAGCGCTGGGCAACCTCGTGGACGGGCTCGAGTTTCACAACTACTACTTCAACCTCCCCTCACCTCCAACCTCAGCCCCAGTCCAGTCCACAATCGTGGCGCCCCACATTCGCATCATGGGTGACGTTGCCGTCATCGCCTATGTTCGCTTGACGCAACGGTTCAACGAAGGCAAGGCGGTTTCGTCTTCGATGGAAGAAACACGAGTTTGGCATCGACAACAAGGCAAGTGGAAACATGTTCATTTTCATCGAAGCCCCGCCCGCTAAGCGCCAATCATGCATCCACTAGGCTTCCTGCGAATTACGTCGGTTTGCACACCAACTAGCGTAGCAAATCCGTTGGCAAATCGGCAAGCGATCGAAAAGGCGATCGGCTTGTTCGCGGATTCGGACGTCCTTGTTTTCGGTGAATTGGGCTTAAGCGGTTACACCTGTGGGGAGCTCTTTACCCAAAAAACGCTTTTGGATGCGTGCGTTCGGGAGTTGATCCACCTCGCGCAAGCGGTCCAAACTCGGCAGTTCATCGTCGTCGGATTGCCGTTGTCGATCGATGGAAAGTTGTTCAACGTGGCTGCGGTTATCTCCCAAGGGAAAATCTTGGGAATCGTTCCCAAGCAGCATTTGCCAACTTACCAAGAGTTTTACGAAAGCCGATGGTTTCAATCGGGCTCGATGCCGCTCCCAAGCGAAGTTCACTTGTCTCTCGCAAGTTCCGAGAGCGGAACCGATTCCTTCTTTCGATCCACTGTTTTGGTTCCCTTCGGCACGGATCTGTTGTTCACATTCGGCCAAGTTACCGTTGGCATTGAGATTTGCGAAGACCTGTGGGTACCGATTCCGCCCAGCGCATGCCAAGCGATTGCAGGGGCAAATGTGTTGCTCAACCTATCTGCGAGCAACGAAACGATAGGCAAAGCATCCTATCGAAAACGTTTGGTGGAGACTCAGTCCGGCAAGTGCATTGCGGCCTACGTATATGCAAGTGCTGGGCCTTCGGAATCGACGACAGACCTCGTCTTTGGAGGCCACTGTTTGATCGCGGAGAATGGCAGCCTTTTGGCCGAGTCTCAGCGTATTGGGACGGGTCTCAACATAGCTTCGGCTGCCCGTGAGGATGGAGTGACCAGTTTTGCGACAGCCGAAATCGATATAGATCGACTGGATCATGATCGTCGTGTCGCAGGTACAATGCCTCAACCCCAATCGCGAGAGTTTCATCGATCGTTTCGCCGCATTGCATTTGAATTGGAAGTCGAATCCACTCCACTCAAACGATTCGTAGACGCACACCCGTTTGTACCAAGTGCGTCCACCGAGCTTGAGCAACGATGCGCTGAGATCTTCGAGATCCAATGCGCCGCGCTTGCAAAACGTGTCTCGCAAATTCCAGTCGACCTGCCCCTCGTGATAGGTGTGTCTGGTGGGCTTGATAGCACGCTTGCATTGATCGTGGCAGCGAAAATGTTCGATGCAATGAGCTGGGATCACCGACGCTTGGTTGGCATCACCATGCCAGGTTTCGGCACATCCGCTAAAACCAAAGACAACGCGGTCGAATTGACGCGGCTCCTAGGGATGACCTTAGAAACAATCGATATCCGCGATCGTTGCTTCGGTATCTTTCAAGACTTGAAACATAAGCCTTTTGGAATAGCCTTGGGGGGAAAAACTTGGCAGACACTCCAGCATGAGCTTGAGCAACTGCCACTGGAAAGACGAAACGATCTTGTCTTTGAGAACGTCCAAGCGAGAATGCGAACGATGCTTTTAATGAACCGCGGATTTGTGATTGGGACGGGCGACCTGTCGGAGTCAGCGCTGGGTTGGAGCACGTACAACGGTGATCACATGTCGATGTACAACGTCAACTGTTCCGTGCCAAAGACACTGGTGAAGTTTCTTGTCCAACATGTGGCCATGAACCGTTACGACGGAGATATCCGAAGAGTTTTGCTCGACATCGTCGATACACCGATCTCCCCAGAGCTGTTGCCTCTTTCAGAAAACAAGTCAGTGCACCAGAGTACGGAGGCCACAATCGGCCCCTACGAACTGCATGATTTCTTCCTGTACCATTTCGTTCGCGGCGGTGCCTCGCCGGACAAACTTAGGTTTTTGGCAAAGAATGCAAAGTTTTACGTCGCCTATACCGAAGACGAAATAGAGAAAGTACTCGCGACATTCTTGCGACGGTTTTTTGCTTCGCAGTTCAAGCGTAGTTGTGTGCCAGACGGCCCAAAGGTGGGGACCGTTTCGCTTTCGCCGCGTGGGGATTGGCGAATGCCAAGCGACGCCGATCCAGCCGCTTGGCTCTGACGCTAAGCACATCCGCAACTGTTTTTCAACCCAATTAGCCGTTGGGCGATAGCCCCGGTTTCCCAATTGCTCGACATTCGTCGAGAACCGGGGCTATCGCCCTTCGGCTATCAGTTTGTTTCACTCGAAGACTCAACCCGATGTGCTTAGCTTCGTGGAGTTGCAATGAGACAGGCCTCGTTGGTATACTTGGGTTCCCGCCGTTTCCCTACTCACCTGATGGTATTTCAAAATGAATCAGCCGCTCTATCGACTCGACCGCCGTGGGTTCCTAAGAATGGGTGCGGCTGGCGTCGTTGGAGCGACCGTCCCGTCCAACGCCTATTCGGACGACGACACTTCCAACTTGCGATTGGGAAAGGGAGCTGCCAAGTCTGTTCTGATCGTGATGCTAAGTGGTGGCCCAAGCCAGCTCGATACACTGGATCCAAAGCCGGAGTCACCCACGGAAGTTCGCGGCGAGTTTTCCCCAATTTCCACTTCGATCCCGGGTGTAGTCGTATGCGAGCATCTACCTAAACTTGCTCGCAAACTGGACCGATGGGCTTTGATTCGTACATTGGCACATCGTGAACACAATCATTTGCTTGCGACCCACGTTGCGCTGACGGGTCGTCCGACGCCTTTGCCACGAGGTGGTTCGGATTTAGATCGAGTCGAGTCTCGCAATGACTTTCCCAATTTCGCATCTGCTCTTGGATACATTAGACCTCGCAACGATGGAATTCCAAACGGAGTGTCTCTGCCGAATTATCTGATCGAAGGCCCATTGACATGGCCTGGACAGCATGCGGGATTTCTAGGCCCTAGTTACGACCCTTGGCAAATCCAGGGCGATCCTAACGACCCGAACTTTCGCATGCAAGCGCTCAGTATGCGCGAAGGAATGTCGCTCTCGCGTATGCAAACGCGTCATGAACTTTTGGAACAATTGGGGCGAGGGCACACCAGCCTCGCTGGGGGCGATGCGGACGCCTTTCGAGAACAGCAGCAAATTGCTTTCAATTTGCTTTCTTCCAATAAAATGGCGGATGCATTCGAACTGAGCCGTGAAGATGCATCCGTTCGGGATCGGTATGGCCGTAACACTTTTGGGCAGTCACTGCTCCTATCTCGGCGGCTTATTGAAGTTGGGGTTCCAATCGTGCAAGCAACGATGGGAATTGTCCAAACGTGGGACACTCACGTCGACAATTGGGGAAAGCTCAAGAATCAATTACTGCCGCAGTTGGATCAAGGCTTAGAGGCGCTCGGTGACGATCTCGCAGCCAGTGGGCTGTTCGAACAAACCATGGTGATCGTCATGGGAGAATTCGGACGCACTCCCAAAGTATCGACACTTCCAGGCCAAACGATACCTGGCCGAGACCATTGGGCTCATACCTATTCGGGCTTAATCGGAGGGGCAGGAGTTATGGGGGGACAAGTGATCGGACAGACCGATTCTCAAGCCGCTTATCCGATTACGCGATCATGGACGCCGGCCGATGTATGTAGCACCTTGTTTAACGCCTTGGGTGTCAAGCAAGATGCAACGATCACGGACCCACTCACACGTCCGCATCATTTGCTCAACGGCACCGTGATTTCACCGCTGTACACTGGCCGCGCTTGATCGTTGGCCGCGCTTGATCGTTGGCCGAAGTTGGTCGTTGGCCGAAGTTGATCGTTCGAGCGTACAAGTTAGGAGAGCCGCACGCCCACATCTTTTGATCTTGCTCCCCTCGCCCCGTACTCGGGGAGAGGGGCTGGGGGTGAGGGGATTACACTGTGTTTTGATTGGTTTTTTGATCGTGAATTCCGTGTCTATTTGCGTTTACTAAGCGCAAACAAATAACTGAACCGGAGGCTACCAAGTTAGGGCTCTACCCCTCACCCCCCGACCCGCTCGGCCCCGAGGCGGCAACGCTGTGAAGCATTTTTTCCTGCGGTTCGCTACCACTGGCTTTATGCCAGTGGGGCGATAATTGGTGGCTACTAGCCGCAGAGACGGGCCATGGCTCTCCACCGGTTTCATACCGGTGGAGAGCGCGAGCCGAGGGCTTTTGCCTGTAGCTACCAATTGTTGCCTCCGTCGGGACAAGCCCGAACGGAAGGCTTAAATTCAAATAGCGTTCCATTTCATTGACGAAAATGCTTCAAAGCAGTTTCCGAAGCGGGGAGAGGGGGAGAAAACGCGCTGGGATCACGCAAATCCCTTGGGATTTCGAGTCTGGCGTACTGCGAAATGCGGGTAAAGATGAGGCGAGACGCCTCGGCCCAGCTTTTCGCCCGGGGGGCCATCTCTGGGGGCGATTTTGGCTCTGTGGGGTTTTATTCTTGAGCGGCATTGTTGAAGCTGCGGACCATCCTGCATTTCAACCGATTAAAGAACTCTTTGGCTCGAAAGTGCGCAAAGCACTAGTTGATGGTGAAGTAATGACCGTCGGCGAGTTCTTAACGCATGTCCGCCGAATGGTCGTTGATTATGTCGTTGGTCAAGTGCTGACAGGTTCCAAAGAAAAAGAGTTGGTTTCCGCCGATCGTTTGGACGAAGTAACTGCATACTATCTACTCCACCGATACGATTTTCAAATGGAAGAAGCACCAATTGGTGCTTGTATCCTTTATGCGACGGCATGTGGACTTAGTGATACTGAGTTGGAACGAACTTGGGATATCTTAGTGCGCGGTAATGCTTCATCGGATGAAGATGAAGTTGAAGAAATCGCTCAAGACGACGCGGATGCGGATGCCGAATCGTCGGGAACCGGAAGCAAGGTGAAGTTGAAAGCCTGGGATCGCCGGACGCATCGGAGTATGGGGTTCGAAGCACCCGAAGGGCGTCCAGTGCCGCTCATCGATCGTATTCACCGCGTTATGCATCTGTGGAAAAGCGGTGATGTACAAAAGGTCGACGAGTATCTGGATGAACACGGTTTGCGGCGCAATGAGTTGTTCAAACGCGTGGTCCAGTCGTTGATTGAGTTGTCTTCGAATGGAGAACGCTCGTTGCTGGAAAGCATCAGCAACCACATCGGAGCCAAAGGCGCGATTGCTGATCGCGGTCCACTCCTCGCTTTTGATTTCGAGGAGGATGAGTGATATGGCTAAACGATCGTTTAAGAAAGAGATTGCGACAAATGACAAGTACGGATCATTTCTGAATACCGTAACGGCATTGCTTGAGCAATCGCGATGTTCGACGGCTCGCGTCGTCAATCAAGTGCTTGTTGCAACTTACTGGCAAGTTGGCCATTACATTGTCGAGAATGAACAAGGCGGTTCTCATCGAGCAGAGTACGGAACAGAGCTGCTAACTCGGCTTTCAAAGGATTTGACGAAGCAGTTTGGAAGGGGTTTTTCTCGCGCCAGTCTCCAAAACATGCGGTCGTTCTATTTGGCTTGGGAGATTTGCCAGACACTGTCTGGCAAATTCGAAGCCCGAGTAAGACTTCCGCAAGAGTTGACCAAAAAGTGCGAGAAATTGCAGAAGCCGTCCGCAATTTTAGAGATTCGCTCAACGGTGTCTGGTGAATTGGGGACGCAGCTAGCGGGGCAGAAAGTCCAGACATGGTCTGGAATATCTGAGATTTGGCAGACAGTGTCTGCCAATTCCGAGATTTCGCCGACACTGTCGGCCAAATTTGATTCCTCGCTCCTGACCGCCTTTCCGCTGTCCTGGTCCCAATACGTTCGGTTGATGTCGGTTGAAAAGCCACACGCCCGAGCATTCTACGAGTCTGAAGCCATACGTGGCGGATGGTCGGTACGACAACTGGACCGACAAATCGGCACTCAGTTTTTCGAACGAACATCGTCGTCGAAACAACAAGCCGCTATGTTGACGCGGGGACAGAAGCCCAAGCCTGAAGACGTGATACTCCCGGATGACGAGATTCGCGATCCGTACTTGCTGGAATTCCTAAATCTCAAGGACGAATACAGCGAGAGCGAACTAGAGGACGCGCTCGTTAAGCATCTCGAAACGTTCATGCTTGAACTGGGCGCGGGGTTCACGTTTGTCGCTCGGCAGAAACGCATTCGCATTGGAACCGAATGGTACCGCATCGACTTGCTGCTTTATCATCGCAGGCTTAGATGCTTGGTTGTGCTTGATTTAAAGATCGGCAAATACACTCATGCCGATGCGGGGCAAATGAGTCTGTATTTGACCTATGCCCGCGAGCATTTAATGGAGCCAAGTGAAAACGAACCCGTGGGAATCATTCTGTGCAGTGACAAAGATGACGCTGTGGTCCACTACTCGATGGGCAGCATCAACGCTCGCGTGTTCGCGTCCAAGTACATGACAGAACTACCTGACGTGGAAACACTTCAGCGCGAGATCGAGGAGACCAAGCTTGCGCTCGTTCACCGTCAAACCACCAACGAACCAAAACCAACGATATCAACGAAGAGAAAGAAATAACGAACAATGGCAAAGCAACCTTGGAAAGCCTGGCACGAAGTAGTCAAAATCCGCAAGGATTTAGAGAAGGGTGACTTGCCGCTGCACTTGTTCGCAGCGGACCTGTACGAAGTAATGATGCAGAACGGGAAGCGTCCCATCTACGAGAACGCCGACGAATTTTTTGCACTTACCTACCCTACGCATAACCTGCGTGGACTTGTGCGCGATGTCGTCCTCCGGCTAGCAGGCAAAAACGATAAGGCGGTACGGCAGCTTGAATTAAACTATGGCAGAGGTAAGACGCATACGTTGATCACGATGCGGCACTTGGTCCACGACCCGGCCAAATTACCCGCTGTACCCGCCGTCGCAGAATTTGTTGGACACATTGGGCAAGACCCACCCAAGACCCGCGTGGCGGCACTTTGTTTCGACAAGGTCGACGTAGAAACCGGCTGCGATGTACGTTCCCCAGATGGCTCGGTGAGGCGACTGCGAGAACCATGGAGCCTGCTGGCTTACCAAATCGCTGGTGACGAAGGCTTAAAGCTACTTCACGCACAGAAGAAAGCTGAAGAACGCAATACGCCACCGGCAGAGAACGTTCTTTCCGATTTGCTTTCTCTACCGCTCAAGGACGGCATGGGAACGCTTATTCTACTGGACGAAGTGCTGCTCTACGCTAAAGTTCGGGTGCATTCAGAGCCCGGTTGGCTCGAGATGTTGACGGCGTTTTTCCAATACCTTACTCAGGCGGCGGCCAAGGTTGAGCGATGTTGTATCGTTGCTTCACTGTTGTCGAGCGAACCCAAAGACCAAGCCGATAAGTTAGGCAAAAACATCGTTTCAGCACTGAACGATATTTTCCAACGGCAGCGTGAAGAAGCGGTGCAACCGGTTGAAAAAGACGATGTGGCTGAGGTCCTCAGGCGACGTCTGTTTGATCCCGATTCCATTCAGCACAAGGGTACTTGGCCAACACACATTATCGCCGCGCTTAAGGGTATCAACGCACTTGACGAACAGACAGCCAAGAAAGGGGCAGCGGCTGAGGAGCGTTATCAGAAGAGTTATCCGTTTCATCCTGAGTTGACCGAAGTGTTTTACTCTAAGTGGTCATCGGGGATCGAACGATTTCAGAAGACGCGTGGTGTGTTGCGCACGTTTGCGTTGGCGCTACGCGAATCAGTGAAATGGGACGAAAGCCCGCTTGTTGGGCCAGCTGTCTTCCTAAGTGCGCCCAAATCACAAGGCTTATCACAGCCGACGCGTTGTTACCAGATGGCCCGTACAACCTGTGGCAAGATGGGGACAAGAGCCGACGCGTGAAAGACTTGGCTGGAGCATTTGCTCAACTTCCACATCTTCCCAAGATGCTCAAATCATCGGCCATCATCGAGACGCTGGTCGAAGGGTGTTTGCAGGGGTCGTTCGTTTTGAAAGTAACGCGGCCAGATCGTTCGTTTCGGACTTGGTGGCGGGATCGACCGGATGAAGCGGCTCTTGCTGACCCATCGCTTGAGCTCGTTTTACCAGAGCATGCCGAGCTTGCCGACGTACTACCGAGATTGCTTTCATCGGGGATACTCCCAGGGCTTTGGGCCGGTGAAGAAATCACGGCTCAGAGCGTACTCGACTACTTCAGCGGCAAACATAACGTTGAGGTAAATCGTGGCAGTTATAAAGATTCAGTCCACGTTCCGAAAGCAACTCAAGAAGCAATTGAGCTTGCAATCCGGAATGCTGTCGCTGCTGGCCACGTATGGTTGCTTTCTGGGTCATCGAGCTTGTGGTCAGAGGATGTGCCACAAGGAATCCTAACGCCCGCAGCAAAGTTACGAGTACCTCCAGACAGTGTTGCCCCAGCGGCTCTATTACCGGCAACCTTGCCAAGTGCATGGAAGAACGACACGACGAACGCTGTAGCGATCACTACAGCGTTGTCGCATCAAAGTGGACTTACTTTGCCATGGAAGAATGTCGCATCAGCGATTAGCGTGGCGATCACGGGTCGCTTTCTCTCGTTGGCTGACGATTCAGCCGAATGGCCATGCGACTTTGCTATGGCATCAAAAGCCAAGTTCACCGCCGTCAGCAGTTCCAGTGGCAGCGGTACCGGAGGCGTTCCGAGCGGTGGTTACCAAGCACCGTCCGGCCTTGGGTTAGGAAGCGTGAGTGAAAAGCGTGGAGTAAGAGCTTTTTCGCAACTTGAAGCGTTTGAGTTGCAAGAGCTAGGCGAAGCAGTTGCCACATTGCTGGAAATCAAAAACAAATGTGATGCTCCGTTGACCTTTAGCATTCAGATCGACTTCGGCGATGCTCATCACAAGCCATCGCCTAAGATTGTGACGGCGATGAACGCAGAACTTGCCAAGATTCGTGACGAATTGAAGTTAACATAAACGTGTCATTTGATTGATTACTAGTTTCAAGTCTCGATTGATTTAAGGGAGTGCAGTATGACAAACGTTGCCCAAGATGTTCTCTGGCCAACCGATTCAAACGTGTTGATCCGCGTGGGAATGCTCTACGTTGGACAGGGCGATGCATCCGTCGTCTTGGTCAAGGATGGCTCAACCTACAAGACAATTTTAATTGACATCAATCGCGACGCCGAAGGGTGCAATGGAATCAACGTACCGAAGCTCATGAAGGATCTGTTAACGGATCAGGACGGTCGACTGGATTTGTTCGTGAACACACACCCGCACAACGATCACCTGGATGATATCACAGAGTTAAGCGATGGATTCATCGCGACCGTCATCGCTTAACGGAGGAGCCGTATGAGGTAATGCTTCACGTACGGATCTGTGCGGGGGATGGCCAGTAATGGCCATTCCTACCGCGACCTCATTGTTTTGGTCCAACAGACTGTACCGCGGCTGAACGCGATTGGGGAAGCGGTTTAGTTCAATGGCAAAATTCAGCGAGTGCGAGCAGTTCACTCAACGCAAGTCAAAGCGGCCGATCAAGCACGATCACCAAATGTGCGCGAATCCAGTCCGCCATTTGGTCAATATCGAACTGGCCATTGGCCAGCGTCATCATCGCCTCGTGTTTCGCATCCTGCGATGCGACCAAGTTGTAACCGTTGAGCAACAGAAATGTTCGACAAACGACCAGTGCAGTTCGTTTGTTTCCATCGAGAAAAACTTGATTGCACGCGATGGCGAACGCATATTGCGCCGCCATCGCAGCAATGTCTGGCGTCGGGTTTCCATACGCAAACAGGTTCTGCGGGCTAGCAATTGCCGATTCAAGTCCGTTGCGATCCCGCAGGCCGTCTAAACCTCCATGCTCGGCCAGTTGAGCAGCATGGATCGCCAGAACGACGTCTAGTCTGATCCACTTCGGTTCGATCACTTGGAGAGAGCCCGGAGGGCATCACGATCTTCACGCATCACCATTTTGGCGATTTCCATTTGCTGCTGGAATTCAGGATCGTAGGGAGTCAACCGAATGCCATCGACCGTTTCTTGGACAAAGAGGATGTCGCCCTTGGCCACTCGCAACCTCGCAATCATTTCCTTCGGAAGAACCACCCCCAAGGAATTGCCGATACTTCGGATCTTGATCGTAGTCATTGTGTTACCCCCGTGTTACCACCAAAGTTCTAACGTATGTTGACACTATAGTGTACACGCATGATCGGCCGGGGAAGTGCAAAACTACAGCATTTCAGCATGTCTTTTCGATCTCAATCCCCCTGAAAGAGTGGCTTTTCCCGGCTAAGAGGTCCTATGCACGTTTCCGCCGGCAGATCCGAGATAGCAAGATTTTCTAGATTTGAAATCTTTTGATCCATCGGAAATCGTGGCGGTCCATACTATGGCCTTTGCGATGTTGAAGAAGCACCGAATCGAATACGATCGTTGATACGTCTTCGAGTAGTAGATCGTCGAATGAGGATTCTGTTTGCAGCAAAACGGCGCTCTGACATAGCCACGAAGTGGCGAAACGTTGTAGCCATGGGCGTAAGCCCATGGAACATCGAGAACACAACGCGAAGTCCTGAAGGGACGAAAGGAACTCGGGCATTCGCTTCCCCTTTCGGCCTTTCGAGGCTCACCCGTTGTTCGTGGTACCGAATCCATGGGCTCGGGCCCATGAGCGGTCGATAATGGTTAAGGATTTTGGCCGCACATTCAAGAACGTGGCTGAAAAGCCAACGAGTATCGCGCAAGCTCGCAGCCTAAAATCGCGACACAGATTCTACGTAAGCCGCGTTTAGCAATTCTTGGCAAGGCAAATCGAACCGAATCGTTGAGTTCTCAAGCAAGAGTGGGCTAAGTGCTGCGCGAACTCAGCTTGTCTTTGACCTCTTTTCGTGGATTGGGAACTTGTTTCTCCAATTCGGGCCTGGATTTCAATGCAATTAGAAATCGCCTTGGGTCTAGCCTAAAAACCTGAACCAACCGCCGCACAAGGATGGCGGGATTCGAATCACCCCAGGCTTGCCCTGGGGATTTGTTATGTTTGTGGCTAATCGACGTCGGCCTTATTGCTTGTACTTGGCCGTGTACTTGTCATTGAGCTGCGTGTGCTTGCTGGACAAATCTACAGTTCGCCCTTGGATGAACGCCTTGAGTACTTGTGTTGGCGTTTCCAAAATATTTCCATCCGTCACGATGATGGTCGCATCCTTGCCAACCGACAACGAACCCATCTGTTCCGAAACACCGAAGATCTCAGCCGGAGACAATGTGATGGATCGCAATGCTTGCTCTTGGGTCAACCCGAACGCAACTGCCGAGGCTGCGTGATAAGGCAAATTACGAACATTCGAAGCTCCGAATCGACCATCCCCTGCAATGCAGAATGGAATTCCGGCGGCTTGTAGCTCGGCTGGCAATGCGTACGCTTCGTCGTAGGCTGCATCACGGCGCGTCGGCAACCGATACGTGCTTGATACTACCACCGGCACCTTGGCTTCCTTGATTAGATTCACGCAATGCATTGCATCCGCGCCGCCGACCAAGATCATTTTCAGCTCATACTGCTTGGCAAAGGCGATTGCAGTCTGAATTTGCTTGACCGAATTAGCCATCACCATTACTGGCATTTTGCCCTCAACCACCGGTCGCATTGCGTCTAGGCGAAGATCGATCGGTTGGTCTTGGGGTGCTGAATTGCGAGCTACAGTGTACGCCTTGACCTCTCGCATCAGTTCGTGCATTGGACCAAGTCGATCGGAATCGTTACTTGGTTCTGCCGCTTCTCTTTGAAACCGCGATCGAGTGGCGGCGAAGCGTGGCCAAGTGACCACCATGCCAACATCCGCTTTGATGGTCATGCCTTCCCATGTCCAGCCATCGAGCATCATCACAGCGGACCGACCAGCTACCAGCCCACCATTGGGGACGATGACCGCACTGAGAACCCCGTTGGCGCGAGCGACCGGGATCGCTTCACTGTCCGGATTGAATGCAACGGCAGCTCGGACATTGGGATTGAGATTGCCCGTCTCGGTCGTATCGATCGAAGCTCGGATCGAATCGATCTCAATCAAACCAATGCTCGAATACGAGTCAATCAGCCCTGGGTACACATGCTGGCCTTTGGCATCAATGGCTTCTGCGTCATCCGGAAAGGAGATATTGACCCCCATCGCTGTGATCTTGCCGTCTTGAAACAGCAAGCTTCCGTTTTCCATGGTGTCGCCAGAAATCGTATGCAAGGTTGCGTTCCGAAGGATGATCGGTCGTTTTTGCGGTGCGCCGGGAATTTGGTCGGATGCATTGAGGTTTGG
>CAMBSL010000003.1 GCA_945870455.1 Pirellula staleyi DSM 6068
AGCTATACCATTGATTCCGTTCGAGCCATCGCAAGCGAAAATCCGGACGCGAAATTGTTTTTATTGATGGGTGCCGATGTTCTCGTGGATTTAGCAAAATGGCGAGAACCAACCGAATTGTTTCGGATGATTACACCTTGTGTGATCGCTCGCGGAGGAGTTGGAGAACCTCAGTGGGAAATGTTGCGTCCCTACGTGGATTCCAGAACATTTAGCAAAGTTATTGAAACGAAGGTTGTGGCTCCGCACATAGAAATCAGCTCGACCGAATTGAAAGCAAGAATCCGCAGAGGGCAAACGATTCGTTATCAAGTACCGCCTGCGGTCGACTTAGTTATCCGCGAGAAAAACCTCTATGGCCTAGACGTTCCAAGCTGACGCAATTCGAAAACGAGTCGGCTGTTTAGTGCGTGAAGAGAAGCCTAATCGAATCCTCATCTTGTGGCAGCCCTCTCGCCCTGATAGCCTATC
Organism: Pirellula staleyi DSM 6068; assembly: GCA_945870455.1. Classification (GTDB taxonomy): domain Bacteria; phylum Planctomycetota; class Planctomycetia; order Pirellulales; family Pirellulaceae; genus JBKCUI01. The sequence goes on from CAMBSL010000003.1 coordinate 472, forward strand.
CCAAGATGATAGACTTGCATTTTTAGCGGGAAACGAGATGCACTACGAAAAGTAGTTGCAGATTGAACAGCGCCTCAGTGAACTTCTGGAACTTATTCGGTCCGGGCACAGGGCCGAACACGAATCGCTTGCACATCCGAGACAGTGCTTGAGGGAAAGAAGCAGGTCGCTAGTAAACACCTGATTACGGCCATCGCGTGGCAGCAACGAGCAAATCCATCGACGTTGCGACTGTTATCGGAAACGAGCAATCGTCGCGAAAAATCAGTTTTTCTTGCTATGGGGAGTCCTCGATCGAGACCGTAAAACGTGACCCAAACAAATGAGACAATCACCGTCAAATACGCAACTTCTAACGTTGAACTTGAGGCGGTAAAGGCGATATACAGATCGAGCAAACGCGAACTTGGTTTTTTGCCCGACGGTGCGTTCCAAGAACGATACGATCGCGGGCAAATCTTGATCGTGGTCGTTGATGGAACGATTGCTGGGTATGTTCTTTTTTCGACAAATCAGAAGTATGAAGTTCGGATAGCCCACCTTGTGATTGCAAGGGCGTTTCAAGGCCGTAAATTGAGTACTTACTTAATCGACCGCTTGAAACTGGCGAGTCTACAAAGTCGCTTTCAGGGATAATCGACGGCGCACTCAGTCGTCCGGGTCGGTTCGAGGTTTATCAGATACGCGATTCGAAGGAGAATTCACTTGCTTTGATCTTGGCGGAGAAGATTGATGACTGCGTCTATTTTCTCAAAAGGTTCCGAGTCTCTCGACGACTTGCAGGGACACGACTTGGAAATGTAATAACCGAGTTGATCGCTTACTATCCACTGGGAGCTTGGAAAGGAAACCAAAATCGTTTGGTCAAAGTCGATGACCCAAATGTCGAGCTAATGGTTCTACTGGCCTGTCTACGGCGCGGTTTCCAGTTCAGCAATGGCGAATACTGGAGAGTATCACTCCCTGGGATCTGGAGTCGCGGCGAGGTGGCCAGCGCACTAAACGATCTTGTTGCTGAACATGGACTTCCCAACGAGATCGGAGAGTCGATGATGCAATTGGCTGAAAGCAACGCCGACGACGGCGGCAGTTTCACGCAACAGTTAGAGAAGGCCATTCATCCAGGAAAGGCATCCTTCGGATTACTTCCAACGTACGTCATTCCGATTCAACCCGAGTGGGCGCAAGAACTCTTCGATTTTCGGATTTGGAGCCGTCCATTGCTAAAAATGGATACTCAACTCGTGGTCAATCCAGACTCGGTCTACTATAAACGGCCGAGAAACAGCCCCCAAAGTAGCCATGGTCGAATCCTTTGGTATGTGAGCGGCGATACACGAAGGGGCGGTGGTTGCGTCCGTGCTTGCTCCGTTTTGACCAAAGGTGTCAACGGGTCAGTCAAAGATCTATTTCGCGAGTACCAACGATTGGGTGTGTTTGAATGGCGACACCTGATGGATCACTTTGACGATGCAAATTCTCCAGCATTTGCGGTTGAATTCACAAATACTGAACTGTTTCCTAACCCAATCTCACTGGACGAATTGAATGCAATTTTGGTAGAAGACGGAATGAAACGCCAGCAGTTCGTATCCTCGGTAAAGATAAGCCAAGTCGCCTTTGAAAAAATCTACCAACATGCTTTCAATGAGGAGTAGACGATGTTGTTCCTGTCAATTCATCCAGAATTTGTATTAGCTATTGTTGAAGGAAAGAAGACAGTAGAGCTTCGAAAGAGACGTCCGAGCGCAGAACTGGGTTCGATAGTTGCGATTTATGCAACGACGCCGAGATGTGAAGTCGTCGCAACCGCAACGCTTAGTCGTGTTGATTTTGATGCGCCAGAAGTACTGTGGCGACGAGTGCGAAATTCTGCGTCCGTCACCAAGGCGCAATATGACTCATACTACATGAATTCGGATTTGGCTGTTGGATTGCATCTAGACAATGTGCTTGTCCTTAACCGTCCTATTCTACTCGCCGAGCTTCGAAGCGAGTGGAAACAGTTTCAGCCACCGCAACAATTCAGATATCTCGATTCGAACCAGCAGAGGCTGATCCAGAGCCAATCATCGACTCCAGGATTGGCGTTGAGGGGCTAGTCCGACTTGGGAACGGTTCTAGTTGCAAATGACAGCCCTTGAGCAAAAGCTGCGTCCGCTGAGTCCCCTTTTGCTCTTCCTTTCGATTACTTTCGCACCCGCTGAGACTCCATCGACTTTCGAAGTTGCTCGATCGCAAATACCTCCTGTCTTCTTTCGCGTTCGGTCGGGGGCTCAGGCTCCTCACCTTGGACTTGGAAGTCCAGTTCTACCGAATCGAAGCCAATCGATATCGTTCCTGAACACGCAAAATCAGCCGTCAGACGTTGAATGACTCGACAGAATTTTTGGTAACAAGTGTCCTGTAACCAGGTAACCGTTTCACCCTCTCTGAGTTGCAAAGGCTTCAAATGCGAGGGACGAAGAATTTCGATGAACATGCGTTTCACTCTCTTGATTGGGAAAATTGACTCGATTCTTAGCGTATCAACAATTCGGCCAATCGAGAAATGAGCAAATCGTGTCCGAAATCCGCGCCAACTGCCTAGGGTTTCGTCTTTCGGGTTGAGCCGTTCAATAGTCAAATACGTTTCGGATCTTTGAGGCCGTTGCCTCGCCAACGGAACCGAAAGCGCGGCAATAAGGGGACGCAGCGGACCCAGCTCATTGTTTTGGTCTAACAGACCAGCGGCCATGACGGGGTTTTGACGCGGGCAACTTCGATCATGGTAGCTGACACGCCGCAGCGACCGTCGTTGTCCATTAGTTGGAAACGTTAATGTTGCCGCCCGTTCAACGAGATGGAACGCGATGAAGGCACTCAACCGACGCGAATTGAACTCGTCCCCTTTAGCTCTTCCATTCAAGCTCGATGGCAAGATGATCTCTATGGATACGTTGGTGGCGTGGCGTCGTTCGCGAGAACAAAGGAACGCTATTGAAGAGCGTTCTGACATAGCCACGAAGTGGCGAAAGGTTGTAGCCATGGGCGTAAGCCCATGGCTCATCGAGAACACAACGCGAAGTCCCGAAGGGACGAAAGGAACTCGGGCATTCGCTTCCCCCTTTCGCTCCTTCGGGGCTCCCCCGTTGTTCGTGCTACCCAATCCATGGGCTCGCGCCCATGGCTACAACATTCCGTCCCTAAGGGACTGGCTGCACCGCACGCGCCGTCCTCATTCATGCAGGTAGCATTCATTCAAGCTGGATGGCAAGATGATCTCTATGGATACATTGGTGGCATCGTTCGCGAGAACAAAGGAACGCTATTGAAAATTGGCGGCGTTGCGGACCATGTGCACTTACTGGCAAAGCTAAGCCCTACGCTCGCAATTTCCGATGTCCTTCGAATCATCAAGACGAATTCATCGAAGTGGATAAATGAGCGGAAGGATGTTAATTACAAATTTCAATGGCAACCAGGATTCGCTGCATTTTCCGTGAGCGAGTCGCAGGCTCCGGTCGTTGAGAACTACATCGCCAATCAGGCAGAACATCACCGAACGAAAACATTCGAGGAGGAGTTCCTCGGGATGTTGAAGAAACACCGAATCGAATACGATCCTCGATACGTCTTCGAGCAGGAGATCGTCGAATGAGGATTCTGTTAGCAGCAAAGCGGCGCTCTGACATAGCCACAAAGTGGCGAAAGGTTGTAGCCATGGGCGTAAGCCCATGGAACATCGAGAACACAATGCGAAGTCCCTTCGGGGCTCCCCCATTGTTCGTGCTACCGAATCCATGGGCTCGCGCCCATGGCTACATCGTTCCGTCCCTTCGGGACTAGGCGATTTGGTACCTCGGGGCATTGCGGCGATAGCCCCGAGGGTGCTCGTTGACGTCCATTAAAAAAAGAACCTGGGCCTGCAGAACTGGCTGCAGGCCCAGGTTGGGACTAAATACCTCTTTCCTACTATCCTCTTTGCTTGCGCATTCGGCGTTCGAAAAGTGGGGTAGAGGCTGCAAGGCATATGCAGCCCGCCGGCACGCTTATGCCGCCTCACCCCCATGGCTAGTACAGATTGATGTCACTAATCACCTCCTTTCAATAATTGCCTGACTTTTGCGGCCGCTCAGCCGAGAACAGGGCCGCATCAGTACTGGGACGGTAGCCGCGATGCGTTTCGCAGCACTTACGTGTAGTGTATTCACAAATGGCCAACCAAATCAACCAAGGGCGAACAAAAACTCGCAGGTCTCTTGAAAAAATCATTAGCAGACCTTGGCCGCTTGGTGTGGACACGCAGCACGCGTCAAAACTGAGCTAACTGCCCGAAAAACATCGTTGCAAGTCGCTAATGTAAATCGTGCCCTCCTAGAACTCACACAAGCTTAAAACACGGGCTATTTCCGCGGGAATGCGCCTTCTTGTAGCACAACACGGAACGCTTGGGCGGACGATCACCTTCTCCGGATTCGTGCGACCCATTTCATGAAAAATTATTTGCGGATTCATTGGACATTTGCGAACCAGGGCAAGTTGTTCGTCATTTGGCCTAGCGTTTGCTAGCCCGACAGACTTGAGTTTCGGTGCGCAATCTCTCCGCACTGTAACTCACCAACCAGCAGGAAAAAAGTTTGAGAGAAAGAACTCGAGGCGGAGTTAGAAATGATTCGAACGGCGTTTTTTTCGATTTTTTTGTTGACCGTGTTGTGTTCGGGGCTAACGACCGAGCTCATTGCCCAGGATGCGACTAGTCCACCAACTCCCGTGGCACCCGAAGTGGTTCCCGTGGCAACGGAAGTGGCTGCTGCGGCGCCCGTTTCCACCTTGGACAAGGGTGATCAGGCATGGTTATTGGCGAGCAGTGCACTTGTGCTGTTGATGACTCCGGGGCTCGCGTTTTTCTACGGCGGTCTCGTCGGCAGGAAGAACATTCTGAGTGTCTTGATGCAGTGCTTTCTCTGCATGTGTTTGGTATCGATTCTTTGGGTGACGGTTGGATACAGCCTTGCTTTCGCGGGCGGCGCTCCAGACGACGAAATTTTTGGAGGATTTGCCGGAAATCCGATGAAGCACTTTATGCTTGCCGGTATCTCGTTCACCGATTCGTTTGAGCCAGTGACGGGAGTCAAGTTGGGTATCAGCCAACAAACCTTCATGGTCTTTCAAATGATGTTCGCGATTATCACGCCAGCGTTGATCATCGGTGCCTTCGCAGAGCGAATGAAGTTTCTTGCCTTCGTCGTTTTCACTGCTCTATGGAGCGTGATTGTTTACAGCCCGATTGCACACTGGGTTTGGTTTGGTCCGACACACCCCATTTTTGGCTTGGGAGTGTTTGATGCCAAGGACGCGGTTCCAACGGGAGCCCTAGACTTTGCTGGCGGCACAGTTGTTCACATCAATGCTGGAATCGCAGCTTTGGTTTGCTGTCTCGTCATAGGTCCTCGTCGAGGATTTCCGAGACAGATGACTCCGCCGCACAATCTACCGTTTGCGGTTTTGGGCGCTGGTCTGCTGTGGTTTGGTTGGTTTGGATTTAACGGTGGTAGCGCCTTCGGAGCAACGGACCAAGCCGTCCGAGGTTTCGTAACAACCCAAGTCGCAGCAGCGACTGCGGGGTTGGTTTGGTCTCTGATTGAAATCGTTCGCAACGGCAAACCTACTGCTCTTGGAATGATCACCGGAGCGGTAGCGGGACTAGTGGGAATCACTCCAGCGGCAGGCTTTGTGGAAGTTTGGGCAGCCATAGTCATCGGAGCCGGAGCTACCATCGTCAGCTACATTTTCGTCGCCTTCGTCAAACCCGCGTTAAAGTATGACGATTCCCTAGACGTTTTTGGTGTTCACGGCATGTCGGGTATTTGGGGTGCAATTGCCACCGGTATTTTTGCAATTCCAGGGTTCGGTGTGGATCGACTTGGCGGAGCATACTATGGCAATACAGCTCAAGTGATGCTGCAGCTAAAAGCGATCGGCGTTACCTTGATCTACTCCGGGGTGGTTTCCTTCATTTTGCTCAAGATCATCGACTTTACGATTGGCTTGCGAACGAGCGAAGAGGGCGAGAAGATGGGTTTGGATTTGACCGACCACGCGGAAACGGCCTACACCGTTTCGTAACGATCGCGTTTCTCGGTGTTTGAACACTCGTTCGCTCCACCGGCCTCGTGCCTCATCTTTACCCAGATCATTTGATCTTGCTCCCCTCGCCCCGTACTCGGGGAGAGGGGCTGGCGGGTGAGAGGTTTTGCACTGTGTTTTGATTGCACTTGGCAGAGGCGCTAAGCACGACGGTATGAGTCTTCGAGTGAAACAAACTGAGTGCCGAAGAGCGATAGCCCCGGTTCTCGACGAATGTCGAGCAATTGGAAAACCGGGGCTAGCGCGGCTAGCGCCCAACGACTGGCTGGTATGAAAAACAGTTGCGGATGTGCTTAGTCTTTTATTGCCGCCGACTTGTGCGGTTCAAACGTCGTTCTGGCTGCTTGCTCCGCTTTCTTAACGGCCGAAATTGCCGATTCGCAGAGGAAGCGTTGTGCTCGAAACTTGGGTTGGTTGGCTTCTGGTTGAACGCGAACATAACTACCATCCGGGCCGAGACTCCAAGAGTTTTGATTGTCCCGGAAATACGTGTCGAGAATCTCCATTACCCGGCGTTTGGAAGCCATATCTTCGATTGGGACTAACAGTTCAACACGACGATCAAATGATCTCGGCATCCAGTCGGCGCTACTGATGTACACCGCATCATCACCCCCATGATAGAAGTACAAAACGCGAGCGTGTTCCAAAAAGCGATCGACCACACTGACTACGCTGATGTTTTCACTAAGCCCGGGTACACCCGGCCGTAAGCAACAGATTCCTCGAACGTTGAGTCGAACAACCACTCCAGCTTGACTGGCTTCGTACAAGGCTTTGATGATGTCCGGGTCCACCAGCGAATTGATTTTGGCAACGATATAGGCTTTTTGACCATTGCGCTTGTTAAGTGTTTCCGCTTGAATCAATGCAAGTAACTTCTTTCGCAAACCGAGCGGAGCCGATTCGAGTTTGTCATAGGGCTGTGGTTGACTGTAGCCGGTTATCGCGTTGATAAAGGCGCTTGCATCCCGCCCGAGCGATTCATTGCAGGTGAGATAACTGAGATCGCTATACAAACGTGCAGTCGCTTCGTTGTAGTTTCCTGTGCCAAAATGGACATAGCGAACGATGCCTGAGGGCTCGCGCCGAACCACAATACAGATCTTGGCGTGTGTTTTTAGACCTCGGACTCCGTAGATGACCTGAACTCCACATCGTTCTAGTTCGCGGGCCCATTCGATGTTGCGAGCCTCGTCAAACCGAGCCTTCAATTCGACAATTGCGGTAACGTACTTGCCTCGCTCGGCCGCTTTTTTGAGGGCAGCGACGATTGGACTCTTGCGGCTCGTTCGATAGAGCACTTGCTTTATTGCAAGAACATCCGCATCCTCGGCCGCTTCCTCAATGAATCGAACGACTGGCTCAAAGCTCTCATAAGGATGACACAGCAAAAGCTCGTTTTCGGCAATGCTCTTAAACATGCTCTGCGTCGGATCGATCGTGGCTGGACGCTGTGGTATCCACGCAGTGTCTCGCAATGCTGGGAACCCCTCCATGTCCGTTAAATACATCATGCTGGCAAGATCGAGTGGGCCTGATATCTTGAAGACATCCCTGGAACGAAGACCTAATTTTTCTTGCAAAAAATCGAGCGTTGGCTCGGAAACACTATCCGCGATTTCCAGACGCACGAATCCAGCCATCCGACGCGAATGAAGAACTTCCTCCATTCCCATCATCAAGTCCGCAGCACTATCCTCACGCACCGACACATCTGCATTCCGGGTGACCCGAAATGCAACGCATTCATCGACCCGCTTGCCGGGATAGTATTGATCTACCAACTCGGACGTGACGTCCTCAAGAAGTGCATAATTGTAGCCGCGGTCGCTAGGAAGCGTGATGAATCGCGAAAGCGCTTTGCCAAGTGGGATAAATGCAAATCGATTAGGATTTTCAGAGTCTTCGCTGGCCATTCGAACGCACAAGTTTAACCCAAGATTAGCCAAGAGCGGAAACGGACTCTCTGGATCGATGTCCATCGGCGAAACAATAGGGTATATCTCTTCGTGGAAAAAGCGAAGGATCGACTCGCGGTGTCGCACCGACGCCTTGCAAGCAGAAATGCGTTCCAACCCTTCGGCCGCAAGGGTTGGTTCGACGGCGTTCAGGAAGCATTCATACTGATCCCGAACAATCGAGTTGACCCGTTCAAATATCAAATTCAACTGCTCCGATACCGTCGCGCCGCTTGGATCCGCCTTCTCGAAACCCTGAGCTTGTTGAAGCTGCAATCCACCAACCCGCACCATGAAAAACTCGTCCAAGTTACTTGCCGTGATGGCAAGGAACTTCAATCGTTCAAGATCGGGAACTTTGGTATACAGTGCTTGGTCAAGAACCCGTTGGTTAAATTCGAGCCAACTGAGCTCTCGGTTGATAAACGAATGATTGTTTTGAGGCATGGGATCGAGGAGAAATAGATGAGTCGTACGAGAGAAGCGAAGTGCCCCTATGGTAACCGAAATCCTGTTTCATGTTTCGAAGGCACTGAGGACCGACAGATCTGCTCCTACCCTGGCGGAGCATGGGAACGAGGAATTGGCGCTTACTTGGTTGCTGGCTCGATCATATGATCGTGGATCTGCTTGACAATTGTGGGCAAATAGAAAATCCCAGAGTAATGGTCCGCCGCCATCACCACGTGATGCGATGGCTCCAACGGGATCTTGTTGGCGAGCAGATAAGCGTTTTCTATCGGCACCACATCATCGAATTCGCCTGAGAATAGCCATGTTTTTTCCGGTTGGATTCGATGGGCTAGCCTCATTGGTTCGACGCAATTGAACAGTTCTTTGACTTGCATTCCAGATATACCACCTTGCTCAAGCTCTTCGCGCATCTTGGAAGCATCTTTTTTGCCATTCATCACGACCCCGTAGATATCGCCCCCCGAGAGAAACAAAAAGACGCGATGGAATCCGTCGTCCAATCCCGCCGTCGTGCTTGCGACGAAGCCACCCAAGCTGGTCCCTTGCAGAGAGATCCTGGATGTGTCCACCAAAGAAAGTGTCGCAACAGCGTCTTTCGCTCGCCGCACGTCCGCGATTCCCTGCACCATGGATGCCATAAGGTTTTCACCGCTAGGCTTTCCAGATGGACTACGCCGCTTGCCATAGTTTGGCAGTTGTACCATAAACGTGTGGACACCCTTTCGACTGAGGCCCGCAGCGATAAGCCGTCCGACCGCCATTCCGCTCCCCGACTCGTGCACGATGACAGCGGCTGGTGCATAGATCGGGCTTTTGGTTTTATCTTTGGCCTGATACCACTCTACCGCAACGAGGTCATTGTTTGCGTCTCCGACCGGGCGGGGGCTAGGGAAACGAAGCAGCCAGTCACCATGCTTGCTATCTGCTTGTTCGACTCGAACCTCAAAATCCGTTGGATCCCAAAGCAGAGCATTCAAACACGCCAACGCATCTTGGCTCGTTTCGGGTTTGGGAGCAAGCGTGTCTTTCGCGCGAAGCTTCAGCCCCACACCGATCGTTTGTCGGTCCTCCGCATTCGACGCCCCGCAAAAAAACGCGATCGCAAACACGAAACACAATTGCTTCTTCCAAAAGTGGATGGCTGCAAGCATGTTGGTTTTCCTTAGGCGAGCTGCGGGGTAAAAGATACCGAACGAAACGGACGGTAGGATGGGACCATTTGTCCCGTCCAAAATGTCCCGTCCAAAATGTCCCGTCCAAAATGTCCCGTCCAAACCAAGGATTGGGACAATGCTCTCAATCCCTTTTTGTTAGTTCCAAATCGACCCAGCCAACAATAGGTGCAGGCTCGCTCCGCCGTACCGATCTCAGTCTAGCTCTTTACCAGGATTCTAGGTGGACGGCACATAGAATGTGCCTACTACTTCGATTGGACGTTTGCTAGCATTCGGCATCGCAATCGCGGATCGTTTTTCAATCGTCCGATTCAAAGACATTCTTGTAAAAGAATCCTGCAGCGACGGCCCCAATAATTGGTGCTACCCAAAACAACCAAAGCTGCAGAGTCGCCCAGTCTTGAACGAAAAGAGCAGGTCCCGTGGATCGGGCTGGGTTGACGGACAAATTCGTCACTGGAATTCCAATCAAATGGATGAGCGTCAGACCAAGACCGATCGCGATCGGTGCGAAGCCAGCCGGAGCTCGCTTATCTGTTGCGCCATGGATAATAAACAGAAAGAAAAATGTCAAAACAACTTCAGCTACGAAACATGCCACAAGCGAGTACTTTCCGGGCGAGTGATCTCCATAGCCATTCGAAGCAAATCCATCTGAAAGGTTGAAATTGGCGTTTCCAGACGCAATCACGTAAAGAACGGCTGCTCCCAATACCCCGCCGATGACTTGCGACACAATGTAGGGCAGTGCATCCGCAAATTTGAAGCGTCCTCCTGCCGTAAGGCCTAGCGTAACAGCCGGGTTTAAATGGCATCCGGAAATGTGACCGATGGTGTAAGCCATGGTCAAGACCGTTAGTCCAAACGCTAACGAAACACCGACAAAACCAATTCCAAGACTAATTGGCGTCGTATCTACTTTCCCTGCAAAAACAGCCGCTAAAACGGCGCTCCCACATCCGCCAAAAACGAGCCAAAATGTTCCGAAACACTCTGCAATACAACGTTTTCCCAAATTCATTCTGCGTCTCTCCTTGAAGTGAACTGATCCATAAAAACCACCGGAGGGCATGGTATCATAAAAAACGCTATTGTGGATATCCTAGTAAGTGTCAAATGGCTGCACCCCCAGACGGCGTAGCGTGCCACCCGCGCGTGCACCCTTTGGATGCCATAAACGATTAAACTTATCGGCCGCCGATTCATCCTGGGTACGTATTCTCCAACTCAACATTCATGACGAAACACTCAACAACAAGGGACTCTTTTTCGTGGCTGTCGATGGCTTGGCTGGTGGTTGTGTTGCTCTTTCCTGTGGCGATGCTCAATTACTTAGATCGCCAGATGATCGCTGCGATGAAAACCTCGGTGATGCTGGATATTCCGAGTATCGGATCGGATGCGAATTGGGGCCGGATGCTTGGTCAGTTCAAATGGGTTTATGCTTTTTTAAGTCCTATCGGCGGATATCTTGCGGATCGATATAGTCGTCGGTTGACGATTTGCTTAAGTCTTTTCGCATGGTCTATCATCACGTTCCTCACGGGGCATGTGACGACCTACAACGAGCTGTTGTGGACTCGTACTTTGATGGGGGTCAGCGAATCCTTTTATATCCCAGCAGCTCTCGCCTTGATCGCCGATTATCACACCGGGACAACGCGGTCGAGAGCGGTGGGAATTCATCAAATGGGAATCTACTGTGGCGTGATTCTGGGCGGATTCTCTGGATACGCGGCCGAGTCGCCGAAGATTGGCTGGCAAATAGCCTTTCAAGTAATCGGTGTTGTTGGGATCGTGTACGCCGTACCGCTGCTTGTCTTTTTGCGGGATGTGCCTGCGAAACTGGATGGTTCGCATAAGGAAGAGAGACCGAGCGTTCTGATTTCGCTTCGAGTGCTGCTGCTCAATGGATCTTTTCTTTTGCTCGTCGCCTACTTTACGTTGCCTGCCCTGGCGGGTTGGGTCGTTCGCGATTGGATGCCTTCGATTCTCAAAGATAGTTTTAACCTCGGGCAGGGATTTGCCGGTGTTTCTGCGACGCTCTATTGGCAGAGTGCCGCAATTGTGGCGGCGTTGCTAGGAGGCTTGCTTGCAGACCGTTGGATGGAACGCAACATTCGCGGCCGCATTTTTGTCAGCGCTACGGGTATGTGCTTGATCATCCCAGCCTTGATCTGCGTGGGGATTGCAACGAGCCAAGGTTCTTTTACGATGGCAATCTTGGCGCTGATTTTGTTTGGGATCGGTTGGGGCTTTTTTGACTGCAATAACATGCCGATCTTATGCCAAATTGTTTCGCCAAGGTATCGAGCGACCGGTTACGGCATCATGAATATGGTAAGTATCAGTTGTGGAGGACTTGCCGATTGGGGATTCGGATGGATGCGAGACCGTCATGTACCAATCAGCGTTATCTTTGGAGTGTTCGCCGCTGTCTGTGCGATCTCCGTCATTTTGGTATTGTTTATCCGTCCACGTCCCGTTCACGAACTCTCTGAATAGAAATCGACTATGGCTTTGCGCTTTTCGGGTATTATACCGCCGCTTGTCACGCCCCTGCTAGGACGCGATGAAATCGATCACGTTGGACTCGAACGGTTGATCCATCACGTCGTCGATGGTGGTGTGCATGGAATCTTTATCCTTGGAACAACGGGTGAAGCTCCCAGTCTGAGCTATCGTTTGCGCCGCGAGCTAATCGATCGGGCGACCAAGATTGTCGCACATCGAATTCCTGTATTAGTGGGAATCACCGACACGTCGTTTGTCGAATCGGTTCAACTCGCCAAACACGCGGCCGATGCTGGAGCCGACGCAGTCGTTCTTTCGACACCGTATTATTTTCCAGCGGGTCAAACCGAGTTGACTGGATATGTGCAAAATTTGGTACCGGAGTTACCGCTACCCTTAGTTCTCTACAATATGCCAAGCTTGACAAAGGTCTGGTTCGAAATAGGGACGTTGGAAAAACTCTCTACGATTCCACAAATCATCGGTGTCAAAGATAGCAGCGGAGACTTGGCGTATTTTGAGCGGGTACTACAACTGAAGAAGATTCGGCCCGATTGGTCGATCATGATCGGACCGGAGGCCAAATTGCCGGCCGCTATGCAATTGGGCGGTGACGGTGGTGTAGCTGGCGGTGCAAACGTCTTTCCGCAGTTGTTCGTGAAATGTTATCAAGCCTGCGTGTCAGCGGATCCAGCTCGAATTCTTGAGTACCAAATGGCGATCGATGCCTTGCAGCAGATTTACGAGGTCGGCAAGTATGCTTCGAAATACATCAAGGCGACTAAATGCTGTTTATCGATTCTAGGAATATGTGACGATTTTATGGCCGAACCGTTTCACCGATTTCTTCCGCCAGAACGCGCCAAGGTTGAGTCGGTACTAAAATCCTTATCGTCACCGTTGCACTCGATTTGACCTCGATCGAAAAGAACTGCGACAGAACTGACTACCCGTAATCCCATTGTCCCTCAACCTGAGTGCTTCCGATCATGGCCGACTCCCAAAAAATTGTTCTCGGTTTGGATTTGGGAACCGAATCCGTTCGAGCGTTGTTGGTGGATACACGCGGGGCCGAGCTTGCCTCGTTTACGGTGAAGTATGCTCATGGGCAAATCGTGGAGACCTTGCCTGGAACCAACATGAGACTTCCGCCACTTTATGCTTTGCAGCATCCGCTGGACTGGCATAATTCCGCCGCAAAAGCGACGAAAGCGGCGATTCGCAAAGCCAAAATCCAATCGACGGATGTTGTCGGAATCGGTGTGGACTTTACGAGCTGCACCATGTTACCTACGCGACGTGACGGGACTCCGCTGTGTTTGTTGGACGAGTATGCTGCTGAGCCGCTTGCCTGGCCGAAGCTCTGGAAACATCACGGTGCGCAAAAGCAAACCGATCGCATCAATCAGGTGGCAAGAGCTCGGAACGAAGCATTTTTAGACCGATATGGTGGTGTCATTGGATTGGAATGGTTTTTTCCTAAGATGCTCGAAACACTAGAGCATGCACCGAAAGTTTATCGAGCTACCGACATCTGGTTGGAAGCCGGAGACTGGTTCGTTTGGAAGTTGGTCGGCGGTCCAGCCGAGTCGTTGCCTCGCTCAACATGCCAAGCCGGATACAAAGGCATGTGGAACGCGACCGACGGTTATCCAAGTCAAGCATTTTTGAAGGCCGTCCATCCGTCTTTTGAAAAGGTGGTGGTAGAAAAAATGCCGGGCCGTCTGATCGCTCCCGGTGTGGCTGCAGGGGGGCTTTGTCGCGAGTTTGCCAAGTCGTTCGGCTTACAAGAAGGCACACCCGTTAGCGCAGCGATCATCGACGCGCACGCAGGAGTCCCAGGCGCTGGAGCATCCACTCCAGGAACACTTGTCATGGTGATGGGTACCAGCTCGTGTCACATGCTGAACAGCTTGGTCGAAAAGGGCGTTTCAGGTGTTGCAGGCGTTGTGAAGGATGGAATCTTGCCTGGATTCTACGGATATGAAACGGGCCAAGCTGCCGTAGGTGATGCGTTTGATTGGTTGCGTCGCTTGACCGGTCATACGGATTTCGAAAAACTCGGCCGCGATGCCACCAAATTGCCGCCGGGTGCCGACGGTGTTCTTTGCGTCGATTGGTTTCATGGTTGCCGAACGCCGCTCATGGATGGGAATTTGAAGGGTGCCTTCATAGGCTTGGGGCTTCAACATCGTCCTGAGCATCTCTACAAAGCCCTGTTGGAAGGCTCTGCGTTCGGTCTGCGATGGATTGTTGAATTGCTGCGGGATGGAGGGGTCGAAGTACGCAAATTGGTTGCCACCGGAGGTCTTCCCCATCATAATCCGCTTGTCGTTCAGGTTTATGCGGATGTCTTAGGTGAATCGATTATGGTACACCCAAGCAAACAAGGCTCCGCGTTGGGAGCTGCTATATTAGGAAGCCTGGCAGCAGGCATTTTTGATTCGCCGAAGGCCGCAATTCGAGCGATGGCGACCCCACGCGACGGTGAAGCCGCAATCGTCAAACCCAATCGAAGCAATCGAAAAACCTACGATAGCCTATACCGAGAATACCGTCGACACGCTGATTTCCTTTGCAAAAATTCTCCTACCTAACTTTTTGAATCAACCTCTATGAGTCGAATGAAGAACCGATCGATCCAGTTAGTCGCCAGCGGTGACTTACGCCTTTCTGCCAACCAAGTCTGCTGGCCTGCTCAAGCGGCGATGGAAAAAACGCTGACCGCAGCGATTGCTTCCGAAGGCTACGAGCTTATTCGCTCACATCCCTACCACCCGAAGCTAAAGCACGGATTCATTGCAAGCCAGCGTGAAGGAATGGAGATCTTTCGCGGCATTGATCCTGACAAACCATTGATTGTTGCCGAAGCGGTCTGGCAATACTCACATCATGTGCTTGCCGGACTCACGACACATCGCGGACCTATATTGACGGTTGCCAACTGGAGCGGCCAGTGGCCAGGCTTAGTAGGAATGCTCAACCTGAATGGCTCACTTACGAAAGCCGGCGTTGCCTATTCGACGCTTTGGAGTGAAGATTTTCGCGACAAATTCTTTGTTTCAAAACTTCAAGAATGGTTGAAAACGGGGCATGTGAAGCATTCGCTTGACCATGTCCAATCACTGGACCAGGTGAAAGGCACGTCCAATTCAACCAAGCTCGGACAACGCTTGGCGACCGAGCTTCGACGCGACAAAGCGATCATGGGGATTTTTGACGAAGGCTGCATGGGAATGTTCAACGCGATCATTCCCGACCAACTTTTGCATCAAGTCGGCGTCTTCAAAGAACGGCTTAGCCAGTCCGCTCTCTACTATGAGACCCAACAAGTCAGCGAAGATGAAGCCAATAAGGTGCGCGATTGGATCGAGAAGCGAGGCATGAAATTCCACACGGGTGATACTCACGAAAGCGACTTGACCGACGCTCAGATTCGGCTTCAATGCAAGATGTATGTTGCTGCCGTTCGAATCGCGGACGATTTTGGCTGTGATGCCATTGGCATACAATACCAGCAAGGTTTGAAAGATCTTTTGCCCGCCAGCGATTTGGTTGAGGGGACGCTCAACAATTCAGATCGACCGCCTGTTCGCTCACGCGATGGCCGTCGCATTTTAAAGAAAGGTGAACCATTGCTGCACTTCAATGAAGTCGACGAATGCGCCGGCTTGGATGCGATGCTAACCGAACGCGTCCATAAAGCATTGGGGCAACCGGTCGAAAACACGCTGCATGATGTTCGTTGGGGAGAGCAATTCGGCGACGAGTACGTTTGGGTGTTTCTCATTAGCGGAGCAGCCCCACCGGCCCACTTTGTAGGGGGTTGGAAAGGGGCTCACGGCTATCGTCAGCCCGCCATGTATTTCCCCAATGGCGGTAGTACGCTTCATGGAGTCTCGAAACCGGGCGAAATTGTTTGGAGCCGAATCTACGTTGCCGAAGATGCTCTGCACATGGACCTCGGACGAGGTGGCGTTGTCGAATTGCCTCCAGCAGAAACGCAGCGCCGCTTGGATGCAACGACTCCGCAATGGCCGATCATGCATGCGGTAACCTATGGAGTCAGTCGCGATCAACTGATGGCCAAGCACCAAGCGAACCACATTCAAGTTGCCTACGCCAACGATGCCAAGGCCGCAGATGAATGCCTGCTTAGCAAAGCCCATTTCGCAAGTGCACTGGGCATGAAAGTGAATCTTTGCGGTACCCGTTCCAGAACACTCGCCTGGCGGTAGTTTTCAGCCTGGCGGTAGTTTTCAGCAGAGACGGGTGCCGGCGTTCTCCCCGAAGCCACCCGTCTATTCTGCCAATTCTCGCGAACGTTTTACCGCCGCCATCACACCGTCGATGACTGCCGATCGAAATCCCGCCCGCTCCATAGTGCTGAGGGCTGCAATGGTCGTTCCACCAGGGCTCGTTACTTGTTCTCGTAAAATCGCCGGATGCGTTCCTGTCTCTTGGACCATCGTTGCGGTTCCAAGAACCGTTTGGGTTGCAAGCTCTAGCGCCGCTTGACGGCTTAAGCCAGCCATCACTCCACCATCGCTCAATGCTTCAATCATCATCAGTACATACGCAGGACCGGAACCCGAAACTCCGGTAACCGCGTGCAATTGGTCTTCGGACACTCGGACCACTTTGCCGACAGCACCGAACAGCGATTCACACCAAAACGCATCCTCCCGTGTAACCGCTCGCGCATTCGTAATCCCGCTTGCTCCTTGAAGCGATTGGCAAGGCGTGTTGGGCATGACTCGAATGATTTTCTCTGTTCGAAACCAACTAACAAGTTTGGACAGAGGAATGCCAGCCGCGATCGATACAAGCAAATGCTCGTCGGTCACCAACGGCTCGCAATTGCCCGCAATGTCCGACAGTGTTTGAGGTTTGACCGCCAACACGATTCGCGTGCATCGAGCGAACAAATCGGTCGGAGTTTCGACAAGTTCACTTCCGGGAAATTTCTCGCGAAGGATTAATACCTGCTGCGGGTTTGTGTCAAAAAATGCAATTTCGGATTCGCGAGCGATGCCCGACGCTACCGCGCCGCGAGCGATAGCCTTGGCCATCTGGCCACCACCCAAAAAGCCGAACTTCAATGGGTTCATGAAACGAACCAATGCGCCTTGAGAACCTCAGCTGTCGCTTGCGATTTGTTTAAGACGTAGAAGTGGATTCCCGGAACGCCGTCGTTCAGAAGTTCAGAGACTTGACGCTGTGCAAATTCGACACCGGTAGAGAACTGCCAGTCAGCCTCATCGCTCTCGCCGAGTCGCGAAAGGAAGCTATCGGGCAGATTCGCTTTGCACATGGATGCAATCCGCTTGATCTGGGCAAGATTGGTCACAGGCAATATTCCGGGAACAATTGGAATATGGATGCCGGCAGAGGTGCACTTGTCGCGGAATCGAAAGTAGTCCTCGTTGTTGTAGAACAGTTGGGTGACGATAATGTCGGCACCTGCATCTACCTTGCGTTTCAAGTTCTCCAGATCCACTTCAGCGCTCGGTGCTTCTTGATGCACCTCGGGATAACCCGCGACCGCAATCCCCAGCTCCGGAAATTCGGTACGTATCAATGAGACGAGCTCGTTTGCGTATTTAAGACCGCCCGCGGTTTGTTGAAACTCCGATTGTCCTTTGGGTGGATCGCCGCGCAAGGCCATGATGTGGTCGGTTCCTTGAGCGATCGCCGTATTCAGATAGTCTCTGAGTTGGTCAACGGTCGTACCCACGCAAGTCAGGTGCGATGCGACTGGAATCTGATACTCGTCCTTGACCGCTTTCAGGATTTGGAGCGTACGATCACGAGTCGAGCCACCCGCTCCGTAGGTGCAAGTAAAAAAGTCTGGCGAAAACTCAATGAGTTCGCCGACGGTGTGCATCAATAGATCAACTCCTTCGTCCGTTTTCGGTGGAAAAAGTTCGAACGAAAGGCCCCGTCGATTGTTTGTAAAATAGTCACCAAGTCCCATGCTCACACCCTCTCTAGTCTAAATGCCTTTTCACTCAATGGATCGAGTCGCCACGCATGATTCGATCTTTCGCACTCTAATAAGGTAACAAATCACAGCCTCTATTCAAGCTTGCTTGCACAAGTGTAACCTGTGTGTTTCAATTAAAAATTCACAGCCAATGCCCATTCGAACCCCGATTTCGATCGGGGGAATCGCCATCGGTATCTTGTTAAAGTACAGAAAGACGCCCAAGAATGAACGCAAAGCCACACGAACCCCTCCTTGGCAAGCGAGTGCTCGCCTTCGTCGGCGATATTTACGAGGACCTGGAGCTGTGGTATCCCAAGCTCAGGCTCATCGAAGCGGGCGCTGTTTTCGTGATTGCGGGCGAAGAATCCAAAACCAAATATTCCGGAAAGAATGGTTACCCGTGCGTTTCCGACATTCGAATTGCCGATGCGCAATCGCAAGATTTCGATGCAGTCTTACTTCCTGGTGGATTCATGCCCGACCGTTTGCGACGTCTCGACAAGGTCAAACAGTTGATTGCTGAGTTTAGTGAACAGCGGAAGTGTGTGGCCGCAATTTGCCATGGAGGGTGGCTGGCGATTTCGGCTGGCGTCTATCGTGGCGTCCGAGTAACCGGTTCACCTGGAATCCAAGATGATCTCATCAATGCAGGAGCCATTTGGGAAGACGCTCCGGTGGTGGTCGATCGCCATTTTGTGAGCAGTCGCAAGCCAGACGATCTTCCTTGGTTCGCGAAAGCCATGATTGAAGTCATGCAAAACAAATAGCGAGATGTTAGGGCACAGGTCATTAACGCTAGCATAAAGTCAGTGCTATGAATCGGTTGCGGTTTCATGTGCGCCTGAAATCTAGCTACAAGACCTTTGCGGCAAGGAGGCGCACCCCTAAACTAGCAATCACAGCCGTTCTTCAACACACCCAAGGCACAATCCGCAATGACCAAAAGCCCATCGTCCATCCTAGCTTCGCCCAGAATACTGACATCCGCACTACTCGCCGTCACGTTCACCGTCCCCTCGTTGGTCGCGCAAGATGCAACGAATACGAAACTTGTCTCGGGCGTGGAACTTGAGAATTTTGACAAATCGGTACCGCCGGACGAAGACTTCTTTCGCCACGTGAATGGCAAGTGGCTCAAAGAAACTGCGATTCCATCGGACCAATCCAACTATGGTGCTTTCACGGTTCTCGCTATTGAGACGAAGGAAGCGATCAAGAAGATCATCGAAGAGGCGGGCGAACAATCGAACCCTTCGCCAATCGCGAAACAAGTCGGAGATTTTTATCGGTCCTACACGAATACCGAGCAACGCAATCGAATGGGTCTCAAGCCCATCGAAGGAATTGTGACTGAAATTCAAGCTGTCGAAGACAAGGACCAATTGGTCATGCTGGCAGGTAAATTGTCGCGACGGGGAATTGAGAGCTTCTACCGATTTCACATCGAGGTGGACGCACGGCGATCGGATCAATACGCAGTCTATGTCGACCAAGACGGGACCAGCTTACCTGACCGCGACTATTATCTCCTCGACGATGACAGCAAGACCGAAGTGCGCAAAGCGTTCAAGAAGTTCATCGAGGACATGCTGACACAAATCAAATGGCCAAAACCAAGCGAATTTGCAGAAAAGATCATCAACCTGGAGACTCTCTTTGCAAAATCACAATGGACTCAAGTTGAATTGCGAGATCCCGTCAAGGCGTACAACAAAATGCCTTCATCCGAGTTTGCGACCAAGTACACGGATTTGCGATGGGAGCAGTACGCGTCGGCGGCAGGCTTGCCCGTCGGAATCGATCTAATTGCTGGCCAACCGAGCTTCTTTCAGAATGCGTCGGACATTATCGCCAAGTCCGACTTGGAAACCCTCAAAGCGTACCTCGCATTCCAGACGATCGACGCGTACGCGCCGTTGTTAAGTGAATCTCTTGAGAAGATGCATTTCGGATTTCATGCAACAGCTTTGAGTGGCGTCACAGAACAAGAGCCGTTGTGGAGACGAGGCGTTGACACATGCAACGGGCTATTGGGAATGCCAGTCGGGCAGCTTTACGTTGAGAGGTATTTCTCACCCAAAGCCAAGGAAAAAATGAATGTGCTGGTCAAGAATCTGCTGAAGGCCTTTGAGATGCGAATCGATCAATTGGCATGGATGGGCGAAGGCACGAAAGCCCAGGCAAAAGAAAAGTTATCGCAATTCACACCTAAGATCGGCTACCCGGATGTTTGGAAGGATTACTCATCGGCAGTCATCGTCCCAGACGATGTTATTGCGAATCTTGGCAAGATTTCCGAGTTTGAGCATGCGTACGAAATAAACAAGTTAGGAAAACCAATCAATCGTTCGGAGTGGTTTATGCCACCGCAAACCGTGAACGCTTATTACAATCCGACAATGAACGAAATCGTCTTTCCTGCTGCGATTTTGCAACCACCGTTTTTCAATTTGGAAGCAGACGATGCCATCAACTACGGCGCGATCGGAGCGGTGATTGGTCACGAAATCAGTCACGGCTTCGACGACTCGGGGGCACAATATGATGGAAAAGGAAACCTCCGCGATTGGTGGACCGAGAAAGACAAAGCAGAGTTCAAAGCGCGCTCTTCTCAGCTCGTCTCGCAATACGATGCCTTCGCTCCATTGCCGAACTCCAAAGTGAATGGCAAACTCACTTTAGGCGAAAACATTGGTGACCTCGGGGGTATCAGTGTCGCCCAAACAGCGTATAAATTGTCACTTGCCGGCAACACATCGCCTGTATTGGACGGCTTTTCCGGCGATCAACGCTTTTTCATCGGTTGGGCTCAGGTATGGCGTCGCAAGTATCGCGATCAAGAGATGCTCAAGCGATTGATGACGGACCCGCATTCTCCAAGCCAATATCGCTGCAACGGTATTCTATCGAACATCGATAGTTTCTACGACGTGTTTTCGGTCAAACCCAACACAAAGATGTTTATCCCGTCAGACAGCCGAGTTCGCATCTGGTAAGCTTTCCGCTGATCGCAGGCTTGTGCGCCCATCATTATCCGCATCGACCGTAGGTGTGGGTAAAGTCGAGGACTTATGTGCAGGACTCATCTGTTTCAATAGCTCGCAATAGCATTTGCCTAAGCGTGTAGAGTCTTGTTGGTTCTGTGAGTTTATGGCACTCCATATCGGTCACATAAAATACGTCGACGACCTGGTCTAGGTGCGTACTCACTTTGGCAACGTGCAAGTCGAGACTCAGATCAAACATCGCCTTGGAAATATCGTAGAGCAACCCGATGCGATCGTATGCAAAGACTGAAATGATGGTGTGATGCTCTGAAGTGCTATTGTCGAATCGAATCTGGGTTGGCTGTGTGCGAGCAATGGCTGCGTCGACGGTGGATTGCGTTTTCCATATTCGTCGAAAAACGGGTGGTTTTGTGTTTTGTGGATCAATCGACAATACAAGATGCCGGCAAATTTGATCGATTCGTTCGGGTGGCGGAGTGCCTTCGTAGTCGGGATCTTGAACGACAAACCGATCCCACGCGATGCGTCCTGGCTGAGTGTGGATTTCGGCTGAGAGAATACTCAGCCCCTGGCTGGTCAATGCGCCCGCGATCCGATGGAACAAGCCAGAGGACTGTTGTTGCAGGACGGCGGTAACGTATTCGATTGCGTCCTGGCTTCCAAGGAATTTGCCCCAAGCCTGCACGGGTTTGTCGGTCGTCAGCTGATGCAGTCGTCGCAACTCGCGAATAAGCTCATTAGGTTCAATGGAGATTAAATAACCGGACGGAATCCCATCGATTTGCTCGGTCCACCAAGGATCTTCGCGATCGGTGGCCGTGAGTTGAGCCATAACGGCGGTTCGCTGTGTAGCTACTATATCGAGGAAACGCTGTCCAGGACTATCGCTTCGAAATTGAGCTTCTGTTGCGTCGTATAATTGCAAAATCAGATTGAGTTTCCATTCATTCAAAGCTCCTGGCCCGACTGCAT
This sequence comes from Pirellula staleyi DSM 6068, assembly GCA_945870455.1. GTDB lineage: Bacteria > Planctomycetota > Planctomycetia > Pirellulales > Pirellulaceae > JBKCUI01. The sequence continues at coordinate 22,694 of CAMBSL010000003.1, forward strand.
CTAAATCGGCACATGACAACACCATGAGCATTTGCAATCGCTCCAGTGAGCCCACTTGCTTTGCAAAGTGAATGATCGGATCTTTTTGTGACAGGTCGAATCGGAAAGCGGTATTCGTCATCAAGAGATGCTGATGAACTAAAAAGACCAACAACTCTCGATCGACATCCGACAGTTTCAGTAGCCTAGCGGTTTCGTCCGCGATAACCCGTCCAACCTCGCTGTGGTCCTCGATAAAGCCCTTTCCAAGATCGTGAAGCAGCAATGCCAAGTGCAGAATCATTTTGTTTTTGAGCCCGCGATAGACGCGGCCCAGGACATTATCTGTCTTGGCGAACTCGCCGGCGCATTCAACGGAACGTATGCAATGAGCATCGACCGTGTATTTGTGATACTCGTTGAACTGCAACAAACACCTAGCATGACGCATGCTCGGAATGATCTGTTCCAAAACACGTAACTCGTGCAATCGACGGAGTATTTCGCCAAGGCGCCCTGGCTCGCTGATCAGTTGCAAAAATCGATCGATTGCCTCGGTGCCAACATGTCCGTCCCTGCGTCGCAGCATCGCTTGGCGAATGGTTCTCCAAGTTCGATGTTCGATGCGTCGATTGTATCGATTGGAAACTTGCATCAGTTCCAGTACTCTGGCTGGATCCGTTTGCAAACGCGACAAGCCGGAGCGTGTCGCCCAAATTTCGTTTAGCCCAAGCCGGATTCCCTCTCGGATAGGCCAGCCTAGGAACCTCGACAAGAACCCTACGACGCTCATGCGAGAACGAGCCATTCCAACGAAATTGGCCGAACTATATCGTACTTCGCTGGTAAATTCGAAGAACTGCTGCATGAATTCTTCGACCGGCAAGACGCCGTCGGTACCCTTGAACTGCATGATGGCAGCCATTTCGACCTGCTTCGATCGGTCTAACGTGTCCTGTGCACGTCCCGCCCGGAAATGCAATTCGTTGCGCATTCGTAACAGATACTGATATCCGTCTCGAATTGCCTGAAAATCCTCTTGAGCCAACAGCCCCATTTCCACGAGTTGTTCTGGGTCCTTTTCTCCAAAACAAACAAAACCAATCCAACGAACGATTTGCACATCGCGCAAGCAACCTCGAGATCGTTTGACGTTGGGATGCAAGAGATAAATCGTCTCGCCAAATTTCTGACGTTCAAGGAATCGTTCCTTTTCGATCATGCCTGCGAGTCGTCCAGAACGTCGCTTGCACCCATTTCGAAAGGAGTTAAGAAAGCTCTCAAAGAGCATTTCGCTCCCTTCAATGAGTCTCATTTCAGCAAGCGATGTGAGGATCGTTGCGTCCGTCCACGCAATCTGTCTCGCTTGGAAGGGTGTACGAATCGAGAACCCCAATTGCAACCCGGCATCGACGATCATCTGTGCGATCGATCTGGCCAGAGGAGCAATTTGAACTTCGGTGACCCCTCGGTAGAGCAACATCAAATCGATGTCGGAAAAAGGCGCAAGATCGCGTCGCCCATAGCCGCCCAATGCGATGAACGCGAAGCAGCTCGGGTCGAGTGGCGTTGGCAGAGTCTGAACTGCCGCTTGAATCAATTCGTTGACGACCTCGTCTACATGATCGGCCCAAGCAAAACAAAGCTGTGGCCCGGAAGCTCCAGAGTGGTGAAGCGTGGCTGCTTTGGCACGCGCGTCCGTTAATTGGGATCGCGCTTTTACGACTTGCGGATGTAAAGTTGACAATGTGAAGCAATCCGCGAGCTGGTAAGGCGACGGCAGTCGTATTTTATACCGGGAGGGAGAGGCGCCTACCAAACTAAAGCCAAGCTCGGCAGGGCCCGTTACGACCCCATTAAAATCGAGGACGGGTGGAATCCAGTCTGCCGCTCGACTAGTACTGAAGCGTTAGGTGATTGTGGTCTACAACGCGTCTTCTCCGTTTTCGCCTGTACGAATTCGAACAGCAGTCTGAAGTTCGGAAACGAAAATCTTTCCGTCACCAATTTGGCCTGTTTGGGCCGTTTTTACGATCGTATCGATGACGGTTTGCAGATTGGCATCGGCACACACAACCTCGATTTTCACTTTGGGCACAAAGTCGACCGCGTATTCGGTACCGCGATAGATTTCGGTGTGTCCTTTTTGGCGTCCGAAGCCGCGCACTTCGCTAACCGTCATTCCGTGGATACCTTGTTCGGTTAGTGCGTTCTTGACGTCTTCCAATTTAAAGTGGCGAACAATGGCTTCTATCTTCTTCATTCCGAAACTCCAGGGATGCAAGTGCTAGTCGTTGGACCTAGCTGATTATCGAATTCGCGGGACCGCCTGTGCGTCGCTCGCACATCCCACCTCCTAAGTGTAACCAAATCACTTCTCATCCAACAAGGCTAGCTTGCACATCCACCTATATTCTCCCCGGGTTTTTTGAAGACGGATTCGGAAACTCGGATGTCCGGAGGTAAATATCAGAAATACTTCACCCAGCATCCATTGACAAATCGTTCTTGTGGCAAGAATCGAGCTTTGTAATTCAAGTGCCGGTTTTCCGCCACGTACATCCCCAAATAGACGTATTTTCGGTCACTTTCCAGGGCGAATTGAATTTGCTTCAGAATGGAGAAGGTACCGATTGATAACTTGGAATATGCCGGATCGAAGTACGTGTACACCGCCGAAAGAGATTTGCGTCCACAATCTACAATGGAAACAGCGATCAACTCGCCGTCCGACCAGTAGCTCAATTCAACTGTCTCCCCGCAACACGTGTCGACCAAGAAACTGTCGTATTCACTGAATTGATACTCATATTCAGATTCCCCCAGCCCGCGCTGCGTTCGATGGAGATTGAATAAACTCAACCGTTTTTCGTCGATGCTGGGGCGATCTACATGTACCTGTAGGCTCCTGTCGCCTCTTTTCAACACGCGCTGAAACGAGTCGCGAAAAATAAACTCGTGAATATCGACCCGCGTAGGCTCACACGCCGAACATTGATGGCAAGCAGTATGATAAAGAAAGACCCCCGATCGTCTCATGCCGTTTGCTAGGACCACATCAAACTCATCAAGCGTCAGCAATCGAGCTGGCAGATTTAACGGCAAATTTGCCGTTCGCCCGTCGAGATAGGAACAAGCATGCTCGTTGGGTATCAAGTCGGCAATCGGTAAAGAGCTTGGAAGACGCTGGGCTTGGAAGTCTTGAATCGCTTTTTCCCGGTCGCTTATTTCCTGTTCATCCATCGCAAACTCAAAACGTGAACCCGTTTCACCTAACGACTTTCGGTCAATCCTATTAGAATCGTATCAGAACTTTCGGTCTCGGTAAGGCTAGTGCTTTGTTACTGCTAAGAATTAGGTTTGGATGGTGTGGATCTTGTTAAAGATCCACCAGATTCAGGATCTTTAACAAGATCCACTACCCTAAAATCAAGCTGCAATGCAGCACTAGAATGCATTTGAGGAACCAACTTCGGTTGTGTTCCAACGTTCCATTGCAAATCTGAGGATCCGGCCTAATGAAATCTCCCATAGTATTCTTTGCGTTATTCGTTTTTATGGCAGCCGAACGCTCCTTTGCAAACTCAAAAGCGGATCGGACCGATTCGCGATGGAATGTCGTTTTCATGCTGGCCGACGATCTCGGCTGGGGCGAGCTTGGTTGTTACGGCCAAGTGAAAATTCCTACGCCGAATATCGATCGGCTGGCGGCGGACGGTATGCGTTTCACTCAACACTACAGCGGCGCACCCGTCTGCGCTCCGTCCCGGTGCGTGTTGATGACAGGCAAGCACTTAGGTCATGCGGAAATCCGAGGCAATATGCAAGCACGAGTGAAACTCCCTGAGTTCACCGAGGGGCAAATCCCAATCTCCGATGATGCATTTACGCTGGCTCAAATTTTTCAGCGAGCCGGTTACGCGACAGGCGCGATTGGAAAGTGGGGACTGGGGCCGGTCGCAAGTACAGGCGATCCGAATCGAAAGGGATTCGATCTGTTCTTTGGTTACAACTGCCAGTCCGTCGCACACAGTTACTACCCAGCGCATCTATGGCGCAACGCAGCGAAAATCAAGATTAATGATCCACCGATTCCAGGTCATCGCAAACAACCCGAAGGCGAAGTGCGTGCAACGTCTTGGATCGGCGAGAACTATGCGCCCAAGTTGATGATTCAAGAAGCAGAGACATTCATCCAAACGAACCGCGATAAACCGTTCTTCCTTTACTTGCCATTCATCGAACCACACGTTGCCATGCATCCACCGCAAGAATCCGTTGATAAGTTCCCTGCGGATTGGGACACAAAAGTGTATCGAGGTGAAAGTTCCTATTTGCCCCATCCGCGTCCCAGAGCCGCATACGCAGCCATGATCTCGGATCTAGACAGTTATGTCGGCCGTGTCGTGGCTGCCATTGAAAAAGCAGGATTGACCAACAGAACGCTCATGGTCTTTTCAAGCGATAATGGTGCAACTCATCCTGGGCCACCCAACACCGATTTCCATATAGGTGGTGCAGATCCGAACTTTTTCAAAAGCAACGCCGGTTTGCGCGGATACAAGGGGAGCGTCTACGAAGGTGGAATAAGGGTTCCGATGATTGTCCGATTGCCTGGCGTCATTCCCGCAAGTTCGGTAAGTCATGCGCCGGGGTATTTTGCGGATTGGTTTCCGACTCTATGCGATGCAGTCGGTTTGCAGAAACCGGAGGGGCTGGATGGTCAAAGTTTGTGGCCCATCATGACAGGCATGACAGGGGGGAAAGAGCCCACGGAACGAAAGGCGATGGTTTGGGTCTTCCCAGAATATGGAGGGCAAGTTGCCGTGCGCCTCGGTGATATGAAGGTGGTTCGGCAAGGTCTCAAGACCAAGGCTGTTTCGAATTGGGAAGTTTACGATCTGAGCGTCGACGCCTCCGAGAAGAGTGATATCGCGGCAACGCATAAAGACGTAGTTGAACAGGCTCTCGAAGTTCTAAGACGCGAAGTCACAGAAAACAAAACCTTTCCGCTCGCGATTCCCGGACTTTAGATGGAATCGAGATTCCTGGACTTTGGATAGATAGGACGTGGTTTGCGAGTTAAATTTGCACACTTAACGCCCGATCATGCACACCTACCGCCCGATCACGCACGCCTACCGCCCGATCATTGGAGGCTGTTGTTGTACCATTGGCTGAGCGGTGTATCCTGCCGGATAGCCCGGCACGGCCCCCTGCTGCATGACAGGATATGTCGGGATTTGTCCTTGCGGCATCATGCTAGGCTGACCAGGAGGCATCACCCCTACCATTGGGCTGGCTTGAATCGGCTGGCCCGGTTGAACTTGGTATTGATAAGGGACGCCTTGATATTGCTGTTGTGGAAACGGTGGACTGGGGGTAGTTGCGCAACCGCTCCACGGGAGAATAGCAGCACAAATCCCCAGTACTTTGACGAGCCTCTGATGCCTCACAATCGCTTCCTCACTGCAAATGATCCTAATTTCAAAATAACTTCCACAAGAATCGCAGAATCTCTAAAGCTGTGTCTACAGCAATTTCCAATGGGCAGGAAAACGGAAAACAGCTAGATTGCTTGCATTCAAGCGTCATTTGCCTTTCCAAAACCCACTTCTATCGATTTTGACTATGTCTCGAAACGCTCTATGGGCAATCTCTCCCGTCGATGGTCGCTACTCAAATCAGACCGCCACTTTGGCTCGTTTTTTTTCCGAAGCAGCCTTGATTCAGTATCGATTGCGAATCGAAACCGAGTACTTGATCGCACTTTGTCTGCTGCCGTTGCCCCAACTGAGCGAAGTCGACTCGACGTTGTTCCCCAGCTTGCGTGAAACGATTTATGGAAAGTTCTCGGAAGAAGATGCGATCGCGGTTAAGGAGATTGAGAAGACCACGAATCACGACGTCAAAGCCATCGAGTACTTTGTCAAGGATCGGCTCGATCGACTGAATTTGTCCTCGATCAAGGAGTTTGTTCATTTTGGGCTCACCTCGCAGGACGTCAACAACACGGCCACACCTTTGCTCCTGAAAGAAGCTCATCACGAGGTCGTGTTGCCAGCGATTCAAAAGTTATTGGCGAAGATAGACGCGATGGCTGAGCAATGGAGCGACGTGCCGATGCTTGCACGAACGCATGGTCAGCCGGCTTCGCCAACGCGACTCGGCAAAGAGATCCGTGTCTTCGGCGAACGCATTCGGCAGCAATTGCACTTGCTCGCTCAAGTTCCATTCGCAGCCAAATTCGGAGGTGCGACGGGCAACTTTAATGCACATCACGTTGCATACCCTCAATTGGATTGGAACCAGTTTGGGAACCAATTCGTTGCGTCACTCGGGTTGCAACGTTCGAGTCCGACGACGCAAATCGAACACTACGACCACTTGGCGGCTTACTTTGATGGCCTCAAACGCATCAATACGATTTTGATTGATTTGAGCCGAGATTTTTGGACCTACATTTCGATGAACTATTTTCGTCAGCAGATCAAAGCTGGAGAGGTCGGATCGTCGGCGATGCCACACAAAGTCAATCCGATCGATTTCGAAAATGCGGAAGGGAACTTAGGCATCGCGAACGCGATCTTCGAACATCTCAGCGCCAAATTGCCGATTTCTCGCCTGCAGCGTGACTTGACTGACTCCACGGTCCTACGAAACATCGGAGTCCCGATCGCTCACACTTTAATCGCTTGCAATTCGTTGATGAAAGGCTTGGGCAAAGTCTTGCTCAACGAGTCCGCATTGCATGCAGACCTCGAGGCAAACTGGGCAGTCGTTGCGGAAGCCATCCAAACCATCCTGAGACGAGAGGGGTATCCTCAGCCCTACGAAGCTCTCAAGGGCTTAACGCGTACGAACGACGCAATCACCGAAAAAGCCATTCGCGAGTTCATCTTGAGCTTGGATGTGTCCGTCCCTATTCAGGAGGAGTTATTGAGAATTTCCCCGTTTAATTACACAGGGATATCGTGATTAGGCGGGAGGCAGACTGCTAGGAATTCGGGAAAACGCTATACTTCCAACCGGGAATTCGGATATTGGTCCGAATGGGTCCTATCCGCAACCTTGGTTTGATAGCGAATCACTCGGGACAAAGCGGTAGAAATCGTCGGGGCCGAATTGGCCCCAATCCGCAACTTTGGTTTTATGGCCCGCTGGGATATTGAATGCAGCAAAAAGTATTTGAACATCGATTACCTAACGGAATGGTCGTACTCGGTGAGCCCATGCCTTGGCTGGAGTCGGTAGCATTTTCACTTCTATTGCCAGCCGGTACCCACAATGAACCGAGCAAAAGACTTGGACTTGCAGGGGTCACGCTAGAGATGTGCCAGCGCGGAGCAGGTCCATACAGTAGCCGAGAAATCGTAGAACAGCTCGACTTTTTAGGTGTCGAAAGGTCCAGTTCGGTAACGACGTTTCATACTTCGCTAAGTATGGCAGCGATGGCAAGCGTGCTCGAACCAACACTTGAGATCGCCGCAGCCATCTTTCGTCAGCCACACTTCCCCGAGGACGAACTGGAGGAGGCACGACAGTCCGCATTGCTGGAGCTAGCTTCGATCGATGACGATCCGGCGCAAAAGTGTTTCAAGGAACTAAAGAAATTGCGTTATGGTGAACTCTTCGGCCGCTCATCGCTTGGTGACGAAAACGGCTTAGAAGAGACGACCCTACTCGACTGCAAGAACTTCCAGCGAGATCACTACCATCCAGACGGAGCCATCTTAAGTTTGGCAGGCAATTTCAATTGGGAAAAATTTGTCGCGACGGCAGAGCAGTTGTTCGGCGACTGGAAAGGGAATGCACTTGCGAAACATCCCAAGGTGGCATCCATTCCAGGAAACTCGCATTTGGGACATGACAGTCAACAAACGCATATCGCACTTGCATACGATGCGGTCTCCTACGATCACCCTGAATACTATCAAAGCCGAGGGCTCGTGGGGATATTGAGCGATGGCATGAGCTCTCGGTTATTTGCCGAAGTACGAGAGAAACGCGGTTTGGTTTACTCGGTTTCCGCATCCTCGCATTCGCTGGACGATTGCGGCAGCGTTTTATGTTACGCGGGTACGACCGCCCCACGAGCACAAGAAACGCTCGATGTCACGGTCGCAACGATTCGTTCCCTCAACCAGGGGATTGAACCGGACGAGTTGAAGCGACTCAAGTCACGTGTTCGCACATCCCTGGTGATGGAGCAAGAAAGCAGTTCGTCCCGAAGTTCTCAAATGGCCTATGATTGGGCCTACCTGGGACGTGTGCCAACTCGGCAGGAGTTGCTCAAAGCCATAGAGGCGCTCACTTGCGAGAGCTTGTTGGAGCACTATCGAAAGTACCCGCCGCGCCGATGGTCACTAGTTACGATTGGACCAGAACCCTTGGAGTTTCCCGATGCAGTTTCGCAGTGAAAAACTTGACAATGGCTTGGAAGTGATCGCGGAAATCAATCCGGAAGCCTTCAGCTTGTCGCTTGGTTACTTCGTCAAAACAGGGTCGAGAGATGAGACACCTGAGATGGCTGGCGTTAGCCATTTTCTTGAACACATGATGTTTAAGGGGACCGCAAAACGCACTGCGGTGGATGTGAATCGCGAGCTTGACGACCTAGGTTCGCAGTCCAACGCTTACACGAGCGAGGAACAAACCGTTTATTACATGAGCGTATTGCCTGAAAATCAACACGCGGCCCTCGACTTGCTCAGCGACATGATGAGGCCAGCGCTTCGAGACGAAGATTTCCAAACGGAGCGTCAAGTCATTTTGGAAGAAATCGCCATGTACGATGATCAACCACCCTACGGGGCCATGGAACGCGCAGCCGAAGGATACTTCGGAGATCATCCACTTTCTCGACGTGTCTTGGGAACAAAAGAGACTGTGGCGCAACTTGATCCCGATTCGATGCGTACATATCACCAAGCAAGATATGCTCCAAACAACTTGACGCTCGTCGCGGCGGGTGCAGTTGATTTCGACCAATTGCTGCTGTCGGTTGATGAATTGACGCGACAGTGGAAGCCTTCCACAGCTGGGCGTTCATTGAATCAGCCGGTTCCAAGAAGTGAAGACATCGAAATGGTGCATCCACCCGCTACCCAACAATATACGCTTCAGTATTCGCCGGGTCCTGGGTATTGCGACGCCAACCGATACGTTTCTAGAATACTAGCGTCCATTCTGGGCGACGACTCTGGTAGCCGGCTGTTCTGGGAGTTGGTTGATACGGGATTAGCGGAATCAGCGGCCATCTTTACTCAGGAGTTTGAGGAGTGTGGATTATTGTGCGCGTTTCTCGCATGTGCCCCTGAACAGCACGACGAGAATTGGGCAATCATCCAAAAAATACTGACGCAAGGGAAACAAGCACCCATCACGGATCGCGAACTTGAACTTGCCAAAAACAAGATCTGCTCCGGAATGATCCTCGGTTCGGAGCGACCGAGCAATCGCTTGTTCTCGGTCGGCAACGCATGGACCATTCGTCGCAAATACGAAACCATCCAGTCCGCTTCGGAACACTATCGTCAAGTCTCAATCGAAGCAGTGCAAAAAGAATTCGAGTCCCTTGTGGACCGGACAAAGGTGATCGTAAGCGTCGGGCCACAAGGTTAACCAAAGTAGCAGGCACATTCTATGTGCCGTCCGCCTATGTGCCGTCCGCCTAGGATCGAGGTAGACGCTTGACGACGAACGGCACGGCGGACCGTGCCTGCACCTTCTGTCGGCTAGGACGATAGTACCAATGACACCCCGGGCGATTTACTCTATTGCGGGCCAAGCCGCACAATCTTGTCCCCTTCGGAATCTCGAACGACCAACCGGATTGAACCTTTCTGGAATGCGGCCTCTGCCGCGTCTGAAAATTCGACCGGATTGTTTACCTTTTTTCCGTTTACAGAAAGGATGACAACGCCGGGCGGAATTGTGGCTGCGAAGGGACTTCGACGGCTGACGATCTTGACTTCGACACCTTCACCATCCTGCAAAGCGTACTCCTCTTGGACCTCGCTCGAAACAGGGCCTACTTTCATCCCGAGCGCTTCCATGGATTCCGATGCGCTTGCCATCAAGGCCGATTCATCCAGTTCCGCGACCGTGACTGAGATATCCGATTGCTTGCCATCTCGTAGGACAGAAACCTTTAATTGAGTGCCGGGTTTCGTTTCGCCGATGGTTCGACGCATACCAGATTCGGATTCGATGGGTAAACCATTGATGGATGTGATAATGTCCCCTTTTCTGATACCGGCCTTATCCGCAGGCATGTCTTTGTTAACCGAGGCAACGAATGCGCCTCGAGTGTCGACGGGCAACGCAAGGCTTTTGGCCCTTTCAGGCGTCATCGTTTCCGGCGTGATACCTATGACCCCACGCGTGACTCGGCCTTTGGAAATCAACTCATCGAGAACTCGTTTTGCAATATTGCTTGGTACGGCGAAGCAGACTCCGCTGTAGCCACCGCTTCGTGAAGCAATCGCTGTGTTGATCCCGATCACTTCACCGTGCAAATTCAACAGTGGCCCGCCGCTGTTTCCGGGATTGATGGCCGCATCGGTTTGGATGAAATTATCGTACGGCGTGATTCCTTGATCATTTCGATTCGTAGCGCTTACAATTCCGGCCGTTACGGTTTGGGTCAGACCGAATGGGCTTCCAATGGCAATGACCCAATCCCCCACTTCCATGCTTGCCGAATTTCCGAGAGGAGCAGCCACCAAGCCAGTTGCATTGATCTTAAGGACGGCTAAATCGGTTCGCACATCGACCCCAATGACCTTAGCCTCCATCTTGCGATCGTCACTCAATACGACTTCTAGAACGCTGGCCCCTTTCACCACGTGGTTGTTGGTCAGGATATAACCGTCTTCGCGAACGATGACACCGGAACCTAACCCATTTTCAAATCGTCCGTTAGGTCCGCCGATCCCACCATCGGTGTCATCCGGATCAATCCCTGGAAATTGGCGTCCAAAGAACTGTTCGAGCTCGGGTGGCAGCCCCCTCAATTGGCCGCGAGACTGGCCGCGAGTTTGAGCAGAACGAACGACCACGTTCTTGATACTGACTACCGACGGTTTAAGCGACTTCGACACATCTCGAAAAACCTTAGACATTTGGTCTGCGCCGATGGTTTGGTCCAGACCACCACGTGCTTGCTGAGCCTCCACAATCTGCTGTGCGTAGACAACGGATGTGCCTCTGGACGGTCCGGAAAAGAGCCAGTAGGCCACGGGAGCGCCAAAAACAGCAGACAAAACCAATAATTTCCAAGTTCCGAGAGGTCGGTTCATTTGAATTGCTCGCTAAAAATTGAAAGGGTGCAAAACGTTTCTTGCCAATTTGACCTAGGTTGAGAATCGGCTGTTGGGTCAACTACAAAATGCGTGCCAAAACCGACCAATTTTCGACACTTTTCGCTGATCTCCACCAAAATCATTAAGCCGCACCACCAAATCCGCCAGAACGAGCCTGCAGGATTCGTTGAGCCACACGGATTGAGTGATGGCGTTTGCCGAGGAGTGTCCAAATTCCTGATATCTTCACTAACTCGAAAGAGAATGGTCGCTCGCAGTCGAATTCTCCCTTGGGAAATCTTGTAGAACTTTCGACCCTCTTGATTCGTTCCACACTTTCCTACACGAACTCTATGGACTACCGTTGCGTCTTGCCTCAAATAGTGCGTCTTGCCTCAAATAGAAGGAACTCCAAGCGAAATCGACAATGACGCACCCGACGAAACCTAGCCCGCTCCTAATTCTACTCGGGCTAGTCACAATCTATCTAGTTTGGGGTTCAACGTATTTAGCGATCCGTGTGGCGGTGAATACGATGCCGCCATTTCTTATGGCGAGCTGCCGATTTCTTGTTGCAGGGCTAGTCGTTGCGATCGTCATTCAGATGTTGCGGGGTTTTCATTTGACGAGTCGACAATGGTTCGACAACGCAATCGTAGGGGGCTTCATGTTGCTGGGTGGAAATGGGCTCGTTTCGTGGGCAGAAAAGTCGATACCTTCCGGTATTGCGACCTTGATTGTATCGCTCAGCCCGCTGTTCTTTGTTTTTGCCGAGTGGGGAGTTTCGTGGTGGCATCAAGACCCTTCGAAGACGGCTCGTCCCAATGGACTTACGTTCGTGGGTCTCGCCTTGGGTACGCTTGGGTTATGCATTCTGGTTGGCCCATCATTCCGTTTGGACACTCATTCAAAACTGGAATCGCTAAGCGTTCTTGCAGTGGTTCTCGCGTGTATCTGCTGGACCATCGGCTCGCTATACAGTCGCTACGCAAAAAACGCTGCGGATCCGTTTACTGGCTCCGCTGCTCAAATGCTATGCGGAGGCGTTTGGTTGCTACTCGTGAGTTTACTGTTTGGCGAGTTACGGACCTTCTCCATTACCAACGTTTCGGCGGAATCGATGGCCGCGTGGTTATATTTGGTGGTGGCGGGTTCGCTGATCGCATTCACAACGTTTGTTTGGCTGATGAAACATTGTTCGCCTACGATCGTATCGACGTACGCCTATGTGAACCCAATCGTAGCCGTTTTTCTTGGTTGGTTTCTTTTGAACGAGAGCGTCAGTCCACATCTCGTCATCGCATCGATAGCCATCGTCCTGGGCGTAGCCCTCATAACGATATCGAAGAAGCAGTCTAAGTCACGGGTTTAGCACGAAGGGGATGAAAGTAGATTCTATGGCGTGTTACCTGATGAGCATGCACCCGTGTTATGATATCCACCCAGACAAATTTGTTTCGGATTGTTTCGAGAACGATTGTGGGAAGGCTGATTCATGTGCCGCCAGGTTTTGATTGTTACAAGTAGTTTAGTATTGTCATTATTGGTGTCGTTGGAACGAGGGCTGGTTCGGGCAGAACAGGTTCGACTCGACGTAACCCGCGACACTTGGCTTTCCGCCGTCGGTGACGAATCGAAGGGCGCCAATGGTGGGGCCGCTCGTTTAAAGCTCAAATCGATTCAAGAGCTCTCGCTGATCGACTTCGATTTTGCCAAACTGCGAGGCAAGGAAATTCAACGCTGCCGACTCTTTCTAAAGCAGGCAAGCGATATCCCGTTGGATCGAATTACGCTGAGTACTTTGGGAGCAAATTGGTCCGAAGGCACTTCTACCAATTACGCTATCGTTAATGGCCAATCGACCTTCACGCATCAGTCTTACCCGGATGTTCGCTGGGCCGACAGTGACATTACTGCAGTGTCGTTGGGAGCTGGCAGTACGATTTGGCGACCGCTGAAGCCCATGGAACAAGAGGCTGGTTGGGTTGCATACGAAGTCCCAAGCGAGTTAGTGCAATTGTGCGTTGCTGGACTAAGCCCGGGCTGGCTAATGATGGATGACACTGGCAGCACATGGAAACGCGATGGTGAGTCTTTTGAACCTCAGCTCTTTCCAAATCGATATGTCTTCAGTCGGGACTCCAACCGAAGCACCATGCCCTATTTGGAAATCGAATGCACTCCGAGTGCAAGCGATCAAACCGTGCCATCCGCGACCCATTTCCAAAGGCTCACTAGGGACGCTTCCCTAAACGATTCGCGAGATTTACTGATTTGGCGCTTCGACAAGTCGAATGCCTCAGCGAATGTTGTGGGGTTTCGACTGAAAGTAGATGGCAAAGAAGTGGACCAAACTTTTTTGCCCTCGATCGAGCGATCCGTTGACGAGGTGATGACAATGCCTATTGACCCACGGATGCCGCCTTGGGACTTAAGTAAGGACCATGAATTGGAACTGAGGGCGGTCGACAAAATGGGAAGAGAAAGTGCGCCGAGCGGGCTTGTTATCCCCGCCCAGGCAACGAGGCCCGTTGCTCTACCCATCTCGTCGTTTCAAAACGACGCTGCTCTCCCGAAGCCGCAAGCTATTGCCAATTGGTCGGAATGTTTGGCCTTTGCAAATATGCAAGTGTCCGTCATCGATCCCCTCGATCAGCTCATTCCAACAACGGGGCAAATCGTTCCGCCAAATCGGCCAAATTATCTGTCGGAGAATGCGCTGTGGCATGCCAAAACAAGTACGATTGAATTGTCGACTTGCCGAAGCGCTTGGGTCGGTTTCCAACTTGCGATCCAAGAACCGGCAGAGGGAGTCGAGCTCCAGTGCACCCTTGCGGACATCCCAGGGATACGCATGGAAGCTTCGCGTTACGAAGTTGTCGATTCCCCATCGGGACCGATCGCTGATCCACTCATCCCGATTGGGGAAAAGGATCGTTTGGCAAAAGGAGTTTTGCTAGAACCCTCGAAGCGTTCACCGAAACTGGGGGCTTGGTTGATCGAACTGTATGTCCCCGCCGGAACTCCTCCTAAAGAATACACGGGACAACTGGAATTGCGATCGGGCGCAAGCACTTGTTCCGTGTCGTTGCGTGTGAACGTGGGGAGCCGCACGATACCAGACAAGCTCAGCTTTTTGCCCGAAATGAATTGCTATGACTTGCCGACGAATGATCGCGACTACTATCGGTTGGGGCAACGACATCGCGTGGTTGTCAATCGCGTTCCTTACTACCAAAATGGACGAGTATCCGAAGGGTTCGCGCCTAAGGGCACAGGTCCAGGCTGGGATTGGTCGGCTTGGGATGGTCGTTTCGGCGATTTGTTTACGGGCGAAGCGTTTGCAGACTTGCCCCGAGGAAAAACTCCCATTGAGTGCTTCTATTTCCCGATGCACGAAAACTGGCCGTTGCCCATGGCGGGGAATTACAACGGCAGCTACTGGGCGGACGAAGCGTTTCCAGATTCGTATAGGAAAACCTGGGAGCAAACGGTTTCCGACTTTGTCGAGCATGTCGAAAGCAAAAATTGGCTTCAGACTCGATTTCAGGTATTTCTCAACAACAAAGTGGACTTCAAAAGGCGAGGTTGGTCGCGAGGCTCATCGCCTTGGTTGCTGGATGAGCCTGCTAACTTTCAGGATTACTTCGCGCTCAGATACTTTGGTTTGGCCTTCGAGGCAGGCTATTCCCGGTCCCATCGCAAGTCGACGGTCCTGTATCGATGCGACATATCTCGACCTCAATGGGAGCGTACCACCTTGGACGGATTGCTTGATTACAACGTTGTCTCACAATCTGCGTTCCGAGAGTATCGGCGACTTGTGCTCGATCGGAAACTACGAAACAGACAGACCGTCATGGTATACGGCAGCAGCAATCCCATAGGGGCGAGCAACGTACAGAGTGTTGCATGGGCATGGGACAGTTGGTGTCGAGGTGCCGATGGGATCTTGCCATGGCAAACGATTGGGACCAAGCAGTCGTGGGAGAAAGCGGACGAACTTGCGTTGTTCTATCCAAATCCATCTGGCCCAAGCAGTCCACCGATACCGTCCATACGACTCAAGGCTTACTGTTATGGTCAGCAAGATACCGAACGGTTGAATGGCCAATGGAGAGAGTCGATACCATCACATCGACTAGACCGTTACGATTGGGGTGAGCGATTTCTTGATGTCCTTCCATTGAAGTCTATATCGAGGGCCGATTCGAACATAGCAGAGGATGCGGGCTGGTCCGATTACGGTGGCATCACCCCAGAAGCCTTTGAATTGCTCAGGCGACAATTGCAAAATTAAGTGGACACAACAAATCCCGCGTTTTGCAATAGTCCCAAGAGCTTTCCAATCGCGTGAACCTTTCTTGAACAAGTCTGTCATCTGATCCATGAGAACAAAACAGTTGATCGAACTTGGAATTCCCGAAGCTGCCATTCCGTTGGCCATTGAAGCTATCCAGGCTTTGTCTGCACAGGAACAGCGACAGCGCGAAATCAAGCTAACGTTGGCCGCTTGCGTCGCGACGCCGGAAGCGTACGTCACAGACCCGACGCTCGGTCGGTTGGCAGTCGAAATTGTCTCATTGAACCAAGAACCAGGGTATCCCGAACAGGAACCGATTCAGTACAAGACCTGGGGGACTGAAATCGAGGATGGTTCACACCAGCAAATGCGAGAAGCTTGCAGGCTGCCTATGGCGGTAGGAGCGGCATTGATGCCCGATGCCCATATTGGCTACGGACTGCCCATCGGCGGGGTGCTCGCACTCCAAGATGCGGTCGTGCCCTACGCGGTTGGTGTTGATATCGCTTGTCGGATGAAGCTGTCTGTCATTGAGGCGAACCCGAACGAACTGAGTACGGATGTCCATCGCTTCAAGACCGCTCTCGAAAATGGAACGCGTTTCGGTATCGGGAGTGCATTTAAGACACCGCACGATCATTCGGTCTTGGATTTAGACTGGTCGGTCTCGCGCGTCACCCGTGAGCACAAAGACAAAGCTCGAAAGCAACTTGGGACGAGTGGTTCAGGGAATCATTTTGTCGAGTTCGGCATTTTGAGTCTGAACCAACGCAGCGACGATCTGGGTCTTGATCCCGGTCAATATGTGGCATTGATGAGTCATTCCGGGAGCCGCGGAACGGGAGCCGCAGTGTGCAGTACGTACAGTTCGATCGCACAGTCGCGATTGCCAAAGCGATATCAGAAATTTGGGCGACTTGCTTGGTTGGATATGGCGAGTGAAGCGGGGCAAGAGTATTGGCAGGCGATGAATTTGATGGGGGAATACGCGGCTGCCAATCACGACATTATCCATCGATCGGTTATCAAACTGGCCAAGAGTCGAATCGTAGCGGGTGTCGAAAACCACCATAACTTTGCATGGCAAGAGAATCACCTGGGTCGCCAGTTGATCGTTCACCGCAAAGGTGCAACGCCGGCTGGGCGTGGCGTGTTAGGTGTTATTCCGGGTTCGATGGCAACTCCGGCGTTTGTGGTTCGCGGTTTAGGTAACGACGCTTCGTTTCACTCGGCAGCCCACGGAGCGGGGCGTCGTATGAGTCGAACCAAAGCCCGGGCAGAGTTTCGTTTTAAACCGATTCAACAGAATTTGCTCGCACAGGGCGTGCACATTCTGTCCGCAGGTGCAGATGAAGTTCCAGGCGTTTACAAAGACATCCACCAAGTCATGTCGGAACAACAAGATCTCGTTGAAATAGTTGCTCGCTTCGACCCAAAAATCGTAAAAATGAGCGACGACGGCAAGAGCGAAGACTAAATCCTTGGGTTGGTCACTTGGCTCGGCACGATTCGTGCACTAAAGTGTGCGGGTAATCAGTTTAGATATTTTGACAGCGATAAACATTCGCTGCTCAGAAGAACCGTTAGAAACTCGTCGTAAACACGAATCGCAATTTGAGAGGAAGATCATTATGGCAGCAGAATTTACAGAAGATGGCTTTGACTCCCAGGTCTTAGGTGCGGACAAGCCAGTTCTCGTGGACTTTTGGGCGACTTGGTGCGGACCGTGTCGACAAATTGCGCCGGTAATCGATGATCTGGCTGTCAAGTACGAAGGACGCGTTTCCGTCGGCAAGGTCAATGTTGAAGAGCAACCGGAACTTGCTCAACGCTACGGCATCAACGCGATTCCAACGTTGTTGCTCTTTAAAAACGGGGAAATCGTGGAGCGATTTCAAGGTGTTCCACCTCGGAGCAAACTCGAAGCCGCGATGGACTCGGCTGAGCAAAGCTAGTGGCAGCTTTCGCAATGGGACGGCTTGGTAGCTCAGCATTCAGGACTTAGCTAGTTACCAGGCTCTGCCTGGTAACTCAATGCATGCTAGGCTCCGCCTCGCCGAAATGCATCGTTAGTTTGTGAACTCGGGAGGCAGGAGCCTCCAATACAATGCGTTCCCAGGCAGAGCCTGGGAACGAGTCGTCTCCTGTGCGACGTTAATTTCAATCACGACTGCATAAAAAAACCGAGGGGGGGATTTGCTTTCGCAACGCCCTCCCCTCGGCCGCTTTTTTCTCTTCTCGACCCCACACACACTACTAAAAAAGCCGAAAAGAGAAATACTCAAGCAGGGTCACTAGCTCTTGACCCGCGTTCGGACAGAGTCAAAGGAGGTCGTATTTGTGTCACCTTGGATGACCGGAGCAACTCCCTCATTTGAGGCCGGGCCCGATTCGATTTCCACGGCGGCCCCTGCAGGCTCAGGTGTCAATTCGGAGGGCAGTGACGTTTTTGCTTCCAGATCCACCGATCGGATGAATTCCTTTGAGGTAATGTATTGATCTGCTGTGACACGACCGATGTTCTCCTTTAAGGTTCCATCCAGAGAATGGCAAAGCTGTGCGATCTGACGTTGCGTCAAGCTTCCATCGCCACTGTTGTTTGCATCTCGCGATGCGAACAGTGCATCGATTTCGGTTACGATTGCAGTGAACTGTTCTTGACGAAGAATATGCGGCCAAGCAATTTGTCCTTTTTGAGAATTGAATTCTTGGGCTGATAAACGCTTGGGCTGATAGTATTCGATGGCTTTACGTCGGGCTTCCCCGACGAATGGCCTCGGACCATATTTCTTCATGAATTCTTCCCGAATTTCCCGCCGCTCGTAATACGCTTTGGTCACAGCGACGCTGTTTTCGATCGCCCGCTTGTACGCTTCTTCAAAGTTGATCGAAGCCAAGCTACTCATGTAGGTATTCTGGCCTTCTGCACTTATGACCGCGGCCTGCCCTCGCATGGCCCCCTCGGCTGCAGTGCTAGAATGGTTGAGGTACGACCAATTCGCAACTGGAGCGGCGATGGCGGGACCACTTGCAAAACCTTGTGCTTGGACTGAACCATGCGACGACACACCGATTACCACCGCACCTAAGCTCGCCCATTTTTTCATTGATTGGATCATCTTCTTTTCCTTTACCTGAACAGTTCACTTACGATCGTTTTCCGATCACTGGAAGGTCCTGGCTAGAGGATGCAAGTACTGTGCCGAAACATAGGTTTTCAACGCAATAACGGCTTCCACGCTTTGGCCTTTCGATTCATCGTTAATGATTTTGCGGCTTTCTTGGAAAACTGTCTAACGCATGAAATTTTCCATTTGTTCCTTCTGGATCGAAACACGGATGGTTAGAATTCACTGTCTTTGTGGCAGCCTGTCTCATTTTGCGACCCGAGACGATGAATTCACTACAGATTGATAGCTCGCTGACGTTGCTCCCCGTGATCCACGGGAGCGCCTCCTATGCGGTGGCTGTTCGAAGATACTTACTCGAACATCGATTCGATTGCATCGGTATTCCATTGCCGGCCTCGTTTCGATCGGCTGTCCTCGCGGGTGTCGAGCAACTTCCGATCGCGAGCGCTGCGGTGCAACTGTTGCCGACGTTCGATGGAGACAAAGGCCAAGACGAAGAGTACGAGGGAGGTGATGGCGACGAGTACGAGGAAGGTGATGGCGAAGAAGACGCCGAGAAGCAGTTAGAGTTGGTCCCGACTTCGAAGGTGGCAACCTACGTTCCTATCGACCCATGTCAGGCCGTCATTGCGGCGATTCGGTTTGGGATCATGGACCGCACCTCGCTTGCGTTTATCGGCCATGAGTCGAATGTTTTCGAACAAGAACCATCTAGTGTCCCGGACCCATTTGCTCTTGGCCAAACGACGATTGAGAGATTTTGTGCCGCGTGTTTACCTGGGATCCCTGCTCCGATAAGCCCGCAACGAATCGACCGATTTGCTTTCATGGCTCAACGGATACTCGAGCTAAAGGCAAAGTATTCCAACGTGGTAGCATTGTGTGATCTGCAGGATTGGCCATGGTTGCGAGACGAAATTACCAAGGAGCGATTGGACCCGTCCAGGCGAGTTTTCGAAGCCACAGAATCCCTTGAGTCGGCCTTGAACTACGCTGTCGACCCCCGAACATTGCTGTTCCTGATGGGAGAACTCCCATTCATTACTGGGCTTTATGAAAAGGCTCGGCAAACGCTGGACGATGATACTTCCATTGTGGTTGACGGCATCAAAGAGTTGCTTGTCTCGACGCGACAAAGTTATCTAGCAGACTTGGGAAACAGAGCCCGGAAAATCACGCCGATGCTGCTCTCGCAATGTCTCAAGTTCATTCGGAACCAGACGCTGTTGGATCGACGATTTACGCCAAGTTTTTATACGATCGCGAGATCATCGCAACAAGTTTTGGGAGATCAATACACGACCCATTTGGTTGAAGCCGCCAAGAACTATCCGTTTGATGAGCCTTTGGCTTGGCCAATGCTGAGGATGGGGATAGATCAAGCGTACTTGCCTACGGAAGGGGTGGTTCGGATGGTGAATCTATTGCCTGGCTCCCCATCAACATGGCACTCTTTGGAACTCAATCGTCCTCCGTTAAAGGCCGATAAACGCAAATGGAAGACACGTTGGAACCCATACCAGCAGTGCTCGTGGCCAGAAGAGGACACACGCATCGAGAGCTTCCGCAACCGAGTGGTCGAGCGAGCGCAAGCGATGATCGGCGCCGATTTGGCGAGGACCGAGAAATTCACGACGAGCATGATGGACGGACTGGACCTTCGCGAGACTCTGCGGCATTGGTACGACGGATCGTTGTATGTCAAAGTAGCACCACCGAGCGTCAGCACATTGGATGCTACCGTCATGCTGTTTGAAAATGAACCGGACCCACAAGAGTACTCGTGGCGAGCGACTTGGTTTGCGGAGCATGAGGAAGAATCGACTTTAGCATTTTATTCGACGCCGTTTCAAAAAGAGATGTTGGGCCCGGGTGTAGCTGTCTCAACGTACGGTGGCGCGATGTTTTTATTCCCGCCTAGGGTGATCGAGGACATCTGGGAAGATGAACGTTTGGATTTTGCGGTCACCTTGGAGCAACGCTTGGTTGCGGCCGCATGTCTTCATTCGCAGTGCCGTCACATTGCTGTTTTGAGCTGGTCCTCGCCAGGACTTGCGCTCAAGAAGATTGCCAAAATCTTCAAAAAATCCCTGGTGCATGTTCCCTTAAGTCATTTTTCGGACTCCACCGTGCTGCAACTACGTACGTTCCATGTCTTGAACGGACAGCACGTCCGAAGTTATGCGGCCCATTTTATCCGCAAAGCCTAAGTGTTTCTCAATTAGGCATCGACCATAACACGGGCCGCCGCTCGTCGTGCGGTCTAGCCTAAAAACCTGAACGAACCGCCGCACAAGGACGGCGGGATTCGAATCACCCCAGGCTTGCCCTGGGGATTTGTTATGTTTTGTGGCTAATCGAGGCCGCTGATCGACGACCTCGATCCTAAGTGTTGAAACGATGCCTTTGAGTTACAATGCTTGGGGTAAGTACTCTGGTTCGCTAGGTACCCTGGCGTGTTATCAATCCTCCCTACGAAAGTTGCCGTAACGAATGTTTGCAAAACCCTTTCAATTCTTCTTGTCTGCACAATCCTCAAAGCGGCTGGCTGCGATGGCAATCACGTTTGCTTGTGCATCGTCCGCTTTCTCCCAAGAGTATCTTAACGGGATTAAATGGACTGCACCGGCGATTATTACACCTGGCGCTCGAGATTCGGATGCTCCCTCGGATGCTGTCAAACTCTTTGATGGCAAAGATCTTTCGCAATGGAAGAACGCGGAAACTTGGGTTGTGAAGGATGGCGTCGCCATTTGCGGCAAAGCACAGATTACGACCAAGGAAGAGTTTGGAGATTGCCAATTGCATGTTGAGTGGTCAGCACCGACGCCAGCAGTCGGCAGTGGGCAAGGGCGTGGCAACAGCGGCATTTTCTTGATGGGAAGATACGAATTGCAAGTTCTTGATTCGTTCGACAACCTCACCTACTTTGACGGCCAAGCGGGTGCGATTTACAAGCAGACACCGCCGATGGCGAATGCGATGCGCAAGCCTGGTGAATGGAACGCATATGACATCTTTTGGACTGGGCCTCGATTCAAAGAGGATGGATCGTTGGAAACACCAGCTTACATCACTGCTGTTCATAACGGTGTATTGGTCTTGAACCATTTCCAATTGCTCGGCGACACACCCTTTAACCGACCGCCGCAATACAAGGCACACTCCCCCAAAGGGCCAATTTCCATTCAGGACCACGGGAATCCCGTTCGCTTTCGAAACATCTGGATTCGCGAAATCGCCAACGCCAAAGGAGTTCAAGAACGCGAACCATTCCTTCGCAGTGGGGACAAAGAAACACCGATTGCAAAAAGTCCCAAGTAAAGACCTGTACCGAGACATGGCCCGGTATTGAGACATGGCATAGTCCAATCGCTCCCGCCCTCATCTAGCAAACCCTGTGGATCGCGCACCGCAGTCCGCAGGACATCATGGACGAAATCGCGTCGCTGGACGCCGAGAGCGCCGAAGTGCTGCAATTAATTCGAGGGCTATTATGACCGACCAACCACAACGCCGTGGGAGCGATGGGAATAACAGGAATAATGAAAATCATGTTTCCCATTCTTCCCATAAATCTCCTTTGCCATCATCTCCCTTCGCCCGCCTCTACGAGCGGAAGCTCGCCGCCCTGGAGGCGTTGAAGAAGTCGTTGCTGCACCAAGCTTTCACTGGAGAACTCTAGAAATGAAACTGCGAGCGAGCTCCCCAGCCCTGCAAGGGCGTAATGTGATAGCCCGGGGTGAAGCCCCGGGTAACGCGTCGCAAAAAATATTCCAAGCCCTGAAAGGGCGACACAACCCCGCATCCACCAGCCGTTTGGTTGCGTCGCAAAATTGTTCCGCCCCTTCAGGGCGGGGAAATCATTGGGACGTCGAACCCGGGGCGTTGCCCCGGGCTATCACATTGCGCCCTTTCAGGGCTGCCGAACCCCAAAGCCTCGCCAACCTCTACGAACGGAAGCTCGCTGCTCTGGAGGAATTGAAGAAGTCGCTGCTGCACCAAGCGTTCAATGGTCAATGGACAAAGAATAGTTGATAATGGACAACGATGAGACGCCCAAGTCCGAGATCATCCTTTATCAAACCGAGGATGGCCGGACTCGCATTCAATGCCGATTTGAGAACGAGACAATTTGGCTTACGCAAAAGCTGATGGCGGAGCTATTTCAAAAAGACGTCCGCACAATCAATGAGCATATTCAGAACGTCTTTGCCGAGGCGGAGTTGGCTCCCGATTCAGTTATCCGGAAATTCCGGATAACTGCCGCCGATGGGAAAACGTACGATACCCAGCACTACTCCCTTGAAATGATTATGGCGGTTGGATACCGGGTGAAGTCCCCACGCGGCACGCAGTTTCGCCAATGGGCCACGGCTCGATTGAGCGAATACCTCGTGAAGGGATTCGCCATGGACGACGAACGGCTCAAAAACCCACCTGGCAAAGGGCATAAGGGCTACTTCGACGAACTGCTAGAACGCATTCGCGATATCCGATCCAGCGAACGACGCTTCTACCAAAAAGTGCTCGATATGTATGCTACCAGCGTTGACTACACACCCAAAACCGAAATGTCCCAAGAGTTCTTTGCAACGGTCTAGGCTGCTTTGGACTGAATCTTGGGAGCATTGAGCCCAAATAGACCGAAGATTTCTTTCTGGTTAAGACCAAGATTTTTTGGTGTTCCGGCTTCTGCAAAGAGGGTGTTAAACAACTCTCGCTTCTGTTCGAGCACGTCATGGATGCGTTGCTCGATCGTATCAAGCGACATCATGCGGGTCACGGTCACTGGCTGCTTAACCCCTAGACGATGCGCACGGTTGATTGCCTGATCCTCGACGGCTGGGTTCCACCAGCGGTCAAATAAGAACACATAGTGGCAAAACTGCAGGTTTAAACCGACGGCTCCTGCACCGTAACTCATCAAGATCACCTTATTCTTGGGGTCATTCTTGAACTGATCGATGATTGCATCGCGTTTGCCGGATGGAATTCGCCCGTGGTACTCCAGCGGCTGATATTTGGCTAATCGCTCCTTCAATACGTCGAGCGTTTGGACCCATTGACTGAAGATAATTGCTTTTTGACCACTTGCAGCGATCTCTTCGAGATCTGCTTCGAGTCGTTCCATTTTGGCGCTGGATCCGGTGGCTGGATCAAAATTGCAAATCTGCTTTAGCCGCAACACCAATTCAAATACATGATGAATGGTGACTGATTCACCCATTTCCGATAACTGAACGATTCCGTCTTCTTCGGCCGTACGGTAGCTAGCTCGCTGATCGCCCGTAAGTTCAAGATCGGCTGGCCGGAACAGCTTGGGAGGCATGTCGGTCAGCACTTTGTCTTTGGTTCGTCGGAGGATGTAATCTCGCGTCGCATTGCCAAGGGATTTCAAATGCATATCATCGCGCAGATAGCCTGGGGACAAAAACTCGAAGATGCTGACCAAATCCTCAACGGAGTTTTCGATGGGAGTTCCTGTCAACGCCCAGGAACGAGCCCGAGGAATCGATCGCACGATCTCGCTGGTAGTGCTATTGCGATTTTTGATACGCTGAGCTTCGTCAAGCACGACCAAATCGAAATGCAATGCGTTCTCTTCGAACACATCACGGTCTCGCATCATCAATTCGTAATTGGCAATTTTGACTGGGGCTTGCGGGTTATTCCAAATCCAATTCCGCTTGGCCGCATCCCCTTCGATAATCGCAAGAGGGATCTCGGGTGCCCACTGTCGGAACTCTCGAATCCAATTCGTAACGAGGGGTTTCGGGCATATGAGAAGTACGTTCTTCAATTCGCTCGACAGCAATAGCATTCGAATCGCAGTGATCGCTTGCATGGTTTTGCCCAAACCCATTTCGTCGGCCAGAATTGCCGCGGAACGAGGGAACAAGAAGGCGATGCCTTCCAGCTGGTACGGGAATGGCTGAAACGGAAAAGTCAGTTTGGCGGTTTGGACGATAGACTCAAGCGGTGGTTGCAGGACATAGTAGAGGCGGTCTTCCAGTCGAACAAGGTCGCCGGGTGGCCGAATGCGAGTGACCCTTGCGCGATTTCCTGAGGCTCCCTCATCCTGAACTTCGTCGCTTTCAGCCTCGTTTTTTTTCGGCTTAACTCGTGACGGGTTGTTTTGATCGGAATCTTCTACCTTGGTTTGTGGCGCCAACCACTCGGGCGACTCCGGAAATGAGAAGCCTATCGTTCGTGGCAGGGACTGGGACAATTGAATGGGCAGGACTTTCGGCGCATGGAATGGTTCCAGGCTCAGTCTGCCCTGCTGCTCATCGCAATTGAAAACGACGTCAAACGGGTTTGTTGACAGAAGCGGCTCGAAGAGGGAGATATCGAGGTCGTGAGCGAGCCAACTTGCATTGCTTGCTGTTTCGATCGTGCTCTGTTCTGAGCGATTCATGACTATGCGGCCTTGGTTGCGGGATGTGCTTCTAACAGGGCTTCTTCAATGCGTCCGAAAGGCTCGAGCAAATCTAGGGTTGGTTTGCTCCCGTCGAACAAAGCATCAAATGCAGTTGCATCCCCCGCATATTCACGCAGCGTTGTGACGTTGTGCCCGAAAATTTTGAAACGATGAAAGTCGTCGCGACTGATAAGGGGACGAGGCAATGGAGCGGCTTGGTCCTCTTGAAATTCAATGACTCCAACTGGGAGCGGGTGCATGTGCCGCAATGTCAACACCGCTTGAGTGTCCGCAAAAAGCACAGCCGGTACACACTTTGCTTTGGTGACTAACGCTCTGGCGATCTGTTCGCCACAAACAAATTCATTCAATGTGGCTCCATAGAGAATTTGCTGGGCGCGTGTTGGTTGGAGCGGAAGTGTGCAATGAAATTCAAGGGGTCGGGCGAGGTTGTTCACGATAAGATAGCCACCAAAAAAACCGTGAATCGGATGGTGGCGGACCGTTAGGAAGCCTATTGAAATCGTTGTTTTTGGTTTATTTTCTTGCATGCGGATTTTCATCCAAGAATCGATCGGGAAGGGGGCCGCCAAGTCGTAGGACCGGCACGATAGCTTCGACTGAATCATCTCGTTTGGTTCAGTGTCACCTGAATTAGCGGTCCAATCGGATCATTGGTCAAAGCCGTCCCAATCTGCAAAGATTACAAATGCCAGACTAGATGCTCGACTTTTATGCTCGATAACGACTATACTACGATTCAGGTCAACTTGAGAAAATTTGAGTCGAATGATCCGGATTCATAAATCACTCGTAGAACAGATTGCGCAATCTCTATGTCCCACGATCCAGCTCAGTATTCGCCCGTATTCAGCATTGATGTGTCCGCAGAAGCTAGCTCAAACACGCCTCCACGTCCCGCGGAAGTAGGAGCTGCATTGCTAGCATTGACACGCCAATTGGTCGAGTCGCAACAACGCCAAAATCAACTGCTTGACCAAATACTGCAGGTGAACAAACAAGTGCTGCAAGCTAGCAATCAAGCCAACACGCAACGCCAGAATGAACTCACTCAGTGGCGAAACGCTCACCCCAAGTTGGTCCGTTCGTGCAAACAAGCTCTAGAAACGCTGTCGACAGTGCAAACCGAGTTTTTGCAGAATTTAGCCGACGAAGTTGCAGACTCCAAGGATGGGCTTTCGGAAAGCGATTACGTTTTCACCGAGTTTCTCGACCGTTTTGGACCACGCATGGCGCATCTTAACGGCATTTTGCAAGTCTTGAACCATCTGAGCGGCTAGTTCGGGCTCGTTAGATCGGGCTCGCTTTAGTCTGGGCTAATTGGATTTTGCGATTTGTGATAAAATCGAGCTGCAAGAATTTGCTCATCTTTACGACCACCATTCCATTATCCATCAATGACGATTGAAACAAGGGTTGTGTTGCCCGGCCCAAACGAAAATACGGTGCGCACCCAGGATGGCAAGGTTATTCCGACACCCTCCGGCTGGGAACTACTGCCGCCCGGCGATGCAGGCTTGACCAGACGGGTTAAGGCAGCAGGGCCAACATGGACCGTACAAGAGAAAAAAGGCCGTCGAACGTTTTCCAAGGGGGTATGGGCGCCAACCGAAACCATCCTTTCCATCCGTATTGACCTCGTTCACGAACGCTCGACCGAATCGTACGCTAAGCGAAAAATTGCGGATGCCAACCGACGAGAGAAAAAACAGTCTGAATATGTAGAAGATTTTGGGGCCGCCGTTGTCGATTTCCTCAATTTCGCGTCTTGTTACTCGGACCTTGCGGTAAAACTATCCGCCGCGGTCACTACCCATGCAACCCCGGTCGGAAGCGGGACCGTGGCCAGAACGGAACGTATCCCCATCGAGCAACGAGCGGAATCGGCTGTGATCGCTTGGATGCGTCACCAGACAACCGCATACGACGATCTCAAAATCGCGCGTGTGAAGGGCAAACGGCGCGAAGTCCGCCGCGAGTTGGCCGAGCAGTCTCGTCTGCTGCTCAACGATTATCGAAGAGGTCATTCTGTGGACAAAACGCATTGCCCGCTTCGAAAGGCATTAGAAGGATAAATATGTACCACCAGACGGTTGTCAAACCAAACGCCGAGGAGGTTGCGATTGCAGCAACTGAGTGGCTAATCGAAACGATTCAAGAGTGCCTAGCCGCGCGCGGTCAGTGTAGCATCGCGTTATCAGGCGGCTCTACGCCCAAGCGACTCTACCAGCTCATCGCCGAGAATGAAACCGAGAGTCTAGATTGGTCGCAAGTGACCTTGATCTGGGGGGATGAACGCAATGTTCCGCCGGAGCACGTGGACAGCAATTACAACATGGTCCGCGAAGCATGGTTCGATCGGCTTGACCCCAAAAAAAATCCCAAGTCCATACCGCGTATTCTGCAGGTAGGGATCGACGTCAAAGCCCCAGAGAGAGCTGCTGCTAGATACGAAGAACAACTCAAGGAACTGCTTATCAGCGATGACGAACGCGATGACGCCGACATTCCGCTAATCGATATTGTATTGCTCGGATTAGGAGACGACGCTCACACAGCGTCTCTCTTTCCCGAGACCGAAGCATTAAAAGAGTCGAACCGACTCTTTGTGGCGAACTTTATCCCTAAGTTTTCAGCCTACCGACTCACCCTTACTGCACCCATTATCAACGCCGCGAGAAATGTTGCTTTTCTTGTTTGCGGTGCATCGAAGCGACCCGCAGTGGATGTTGTCATGCATGGTCCACGTCATCCCGACGAGTACCCTGCTCAATTGATCGAACCTAAGCTCGGTCGCTTGTGGTGGTTCCTCGACGCAGCCGCAGCCTCCGAAGTACTGAAATAACTAGAATACGGAAACACATGTCCGAAGAATTAAATTCCACATCGCCTACCGAGTCGCTGAGTCCGTCATTCGGTGGACTGCGAGTTGCCGCGTTGGAAAGTAGGCGCCGAGATGATTTCGCTCGACTGATCGAACGGTTTGGTGGCGTGCCGTTTGTAAGTCCATCGATGCGCGAAATTCCGATCGAAAAGAACAAAGAAGCTGTCGACTTTGCTTATCGGGTCATCACCGGTGAAATCGGTGCGGTCATTTTTTTAACCGGGGTTGGATTCAAACAATTGATCACTGCCATTGAACCCCACGTCGACAAACAGCGATTTCTCGATGCCCTGTCGGACATTCCAACGCTAGCTCGGGGTCCCAAGCCGGTTGCCGCCATGCGTGAGCTCGGACTACAACCAACACACCGAGCCCCAGAGCCAAACACATGGCGAGAAGTCCTGCAAACGATCGATCAACATTTGCCCATTTCGAACTTGACCGTTGGACTCCAGGAATACGGGATCACCAATCACTCCTTAGTAGGCGGCCTGGAAGCCCGCGGAGCTCGTGTTACCACCGTACGCGTCTACCAGTGGGACTTGCCGGAGGACACGAAACCGCTCGAAGAGAACATTCGAGCCATTGTTCGTGGCGAACGAGATTGCTTGTTATTCACAAGCGCCCACCAAGCGGTCAATTTGCTTCGCATTGCAACCGCCCTCGATTGTGAATCGGACCTGCGTTCTGCTTTGCAAAGCATGGTCGTTGCCTCGATAGGTCCAACCACTTCGGAGATGCTGCAACATTTGGATATTCCGATCGACCTCGAGCCCGACCACCCGAAAATGGGACACTTGGTACAGGCGTCCGCAGAAAAGGGACCGCGTATCCTGAAAGCGAAACGCTTTGCAAGAAGCCCTCGTCCAACCATGCATGATGATGTGAAAAAAGGTCCAATCGACCCACACCAAGCATCGCTTCAAGAAAGCTGTTTCATGAAGGCTTGCTATCGCCAACCATCGGACGTGACCCCCGTTTGGTTGATGCGACAAGCTGGACGCTATATGGCCGAGTACCGAGCGGTTCGAGAAAAGGTATCGTTCCTCGAACTTTGCAAGAATTCTGCTTTGTGCGCCGAAGTGATGGTTACGGCGGTCGACAAACTGGGAGTGGATGCTGCGATCATCTTCTCCGATCTTTTGCCCATACTGGAACCGATGGGATTCCAATTAGAATTCACCACCGGCGATGGACCGGTCATCCATAACCCAATTCGCACTCCGAAAGACGTGGATCGTGTGCGGTTGCTGGAGAATATGGATGCGTTGCAGTTTGTTCCAGATACGGTTCGCGCAACCCGAGCAAGTTTGCCCACAAAGATACCTGTCATCGGCTTTTCAGGATCCCCTTTTACGTTAGCCAGTTACATGATCGAAGGTGGCGGTTCGCGGAACTACATCCATACCAAGACTCTCATGTACACCGACCCGGTGGCTTGGAAAGTACTGATGAGCAAACTGGTGGACTCGATCGCGTTGTATCTCAACTCGCAAATCGCCGCAGGAGCCCAGTGCGTTCAATTGTTTGATTCCTGGGCTGGCTGTCTTTCGCCCAACGAGTATCGAACCCGCATTCTTCCGCACATGCATCAGCTCCTGGACTCGATCGTGCCAGGAGTGCCTGTCATCAACTTTGCAACGGGGAATCCAATGCTCACCTCGCTATTGCGTGGGGATAGCCGAACCGTTGTGGGCTTGGACTGGCGGGTACCGCTCGACGTGGGTTGGGATATGGCAGGAAACGATCGAGCGGTTCAAGGAAACCTCGATCCCATCGTTTTGTTCGCGGACTTGGAAACGATACGCGACCAAGTTCATTACGTGCTTTCGCAAGCGTCCGGGCGCCCCGGGCATATCTTCAATCTTGGGCACGGGATTTTGCCTGGGACTCCTGTCGACAATGTCATAGCGCTCGTGGATATGGTCCACGAGCTGAGCGACCGCCGCAGTTAGTCTGGATATCAACAGCAAATCCTATGCTATTCAACAACGTGTCACTTTTGTCCGTGGGCTATGTGTTGCCCCCCCAAATCGTGACGTCCGCCGACATCGAATCACAATTGGATGGCGTCTACCAACGGCTTAAGTTGCCGCAAGGCCGCCTCGAAGGAATGAGCGGCATTCGAGAACGCCGACTTTGGAAGCCGCATACTCGCATCAGCGATATGAGTGCCGAGAGTTGCCGCCTTGCCTTGAACGCGGTTCAAGTCGATCCCAAGACGGTGCAGTGCTTGCTCCACGCAAGCGTCTGCCGTGAGTATCTTGAACCTGCTACCGCCTGCCGAGTGCATCACCTTGTCGGCCTTCCTGAGAACGCGTGGGTCTACGATGTTTCGAATGCTTGTTTGGGAGTGATGAACGGAGCCGTCCAAATCGCTCAGTTGATCGAAAGCGGGGTGATACGCGCAGGGCTTGTAGTGGGGACTGAGGATTGTCGAGGCTTGTTGGAAGGGACGATTCAACAACTCAATTCCGATCCGAATTTGACGCGACAATCGATCAAGCCAGCATTCGCTTCGCTGACCATTGGATCAGGGAGCTGTGCCTGGCTACTCGGCGATCGCAGGTACTTCGAATCGCAGAAACCAGGTTGTGGAGCTGCATTAAAGGGTGCTGTCGCTGTTGCCCGAACTCAACATCATGAACTGTGTCAAAGCGACACCGATCAAGCGGGTAGCGGCATGCAGCCCATCATGAATACGGATTCCGAATTGCTATTGGAGGCGGGTGTTGCAACCGGTGCGGCCGCTTTCGAGTTGCTTCTCGATGAGTTAAAGTGGGTACGGACCGATATTGCCACAACGGTTTGTCATCAAGTGGGATCCGCTCACCGTCGGCGAATGCTTGAAACCTTGAATATGCCGATCGATACGGACTATTCGACGTTTGATCGCTTAGGAAACACGGGATCGGTCGCGCTGCCAACCGCACTTGGGCTCGGCCTGTCTCAATCGTATTTTGCAGCCGGAACCAAAACCGCTTTGTTGGGTATCGGCTCAGGGCTCAATTCGTTGATGCTGGGACTCGAGTTCGGCAACGTGCAAGTTGGTTGCAACGAAATTGAACACTAAGAACAAGTGCATGAATCTTTCGGTGGAATTTGGCCCTGTTCCACGAGGTGCCGTTCCGTAGGATGGGACCAATGTCCCGTCCGATGATTCGTTCGGGACAATGGTCCCAAACTACACTCAATGACTTATGCGGAAGTGCTTGGAGTTCCGGCAGTCTGGATTGATGTGGTCTTAAAAGCCTGCTCAACCAGGACTCACCTCCTCATCCCCCCACTAACGAATAGATTCTCGCTCCCTTCTCCCCGGTACTCCGGGGAGAAGGGCTGGGGATGAGGGGTTGAGAGCTTTGGAATCGCTACGATTTCCTAGGTAGGATACGTGGTTCCCCTCACCCTCCGACCCCCTCCCCCCGGAGTACCGCGGAGTACCGGGGCGAGGAGGAGAATATACTCAGGGGTCAAGCTTCGCTCTCTTTGTACAGCCTGCTCGTTTCGACGTAATGTTTCCAGCCGTGTTCAATCATTTCGGCGTCAGCCTTGTTGGTTTCGCGAACGACTTTGCCTGGCATTCCCATAACCAAGGAATGTGGAGGGATGACTTTGCCTTCAGGGACTAACGCCCCTGCCGCGATGATGGAGCCCGTTCCAATGACGGCACCATTGAGCACAACGGCTCGAATACCGATGAGACAGTCGTTCTCAACCGTTGCTCCGTGAATGATTGCTCCATGTCCGACCGTCACACGCTCACCGATGGTGCACGGAAACCCAGGGTCGCTGTGCAAGCAGCAAAGGTCTTGTATGTTGGAATGGGCGCCAATTCGAATCGTCGCCACGTCACCGCGAAGTACTGCTCCAAACAAAACACAGGCCTGTCGGTCGATGGTCACTTCGCCCCGAATCGTTGCGTTGGCGGCGACAAAGCACTCGGCATCGATCAAGTCGGGTTGAAATTTGGTTTTCATCGTTTTCGTGTTCGACCATCCTGCTACTCCGGCAGTGGCTTATCCTTGGTTTCTGGTAAGAAATAGACGGCAATCAAACCGATTAAGAAGATAACACTCATGTAGCTGCACGCGTCACGGAAGGCATCGATTTTTTCGGTCGTCGACTTCGCCTTGGCAGCTAGACTGAGCGCCAGCAATCCCAGCGTAATTGGGCCAGATGCAGCCACGTAACGCCCCACGTTGTAGCAAAAACTTGTTCCTGTGCTTCGAAGCCGTAGGGGGAACAACTCAGGCAGGTAGATGGCAAAGCCCGCGAACAGAGCCATTTGAAAAAAGCCCATGACGCTACTCATCCAAAGGTGCCACGGACTGTTAAACATCTGGAAATATCCGACGGTCGCAATCATTGCCGCGATGAATGCCATGGCAAACGCTTTTCGCCGCCCAATTGCCTGCGCAATGTAAGTAAACGTCATCATTCCAAAGAAAGCGCCTATGTTCTGCAAGATTCCGTTGAATGCAACCAATGTGGAGGCTTCGTCTGCAATCCTCGCCTTCACGTCCTTGGGCAGCTCAATAATCGCGGGTTGGGCGTCCGTCGGTTGGGCGTCAGCCACTGAAACATCGATGGATGCTTTTTGTTTCGCAATTTCTTGCTGAGTCAGGTTATTCGTAATGACGTCACGAACCAAGTCCGGCGCAAAAAAGCCAATCCCCCAGACACCGATAATCCCTGCTACGCACAGTAGCATGCCGAACAAAGCGTTCCACCGAAGCACAGGGGTTCCGAAAAGCTCCGCATAGGAACCGAATTTGACGCCAGTGATTTTGCCTTCTTTTCTGGCTTTGACCCAGGCCTCAGGTTCCTTCATTTTCATTTGCAAAAAGACGCACAAGAATGCTGGCAAGGCACCGACCAAAAACATAACCTTCCAACTCATATTGGAGGCAATCACATCTGCTTTCGATAAAGAGGTGACCAACAAATAGATGAGCCCAGAGGAGATATTGCCTACCGCAGATAACGCCTGAAGCAATCCGAGAGCACCCGTCCTGGAGCGCGCGGGCAAGCTATCCGCAACCAAAGTAACTGCCAGACCAAAAACACCACCGACCCCCAAGCCAGTGATAAACCGATATATTGCAAAATCGATCCAACCGGTGGAGAACGCCGACAGGCCTGTGCAAATGGAATAGATCAAAACGGTCAAGGTTAGCGTTTTCGCTCGTCCAAACCAATCTCCAACCGACCCGAAGATCAATCCGCCAGTCGCCCAACCGATCATGAAAATACTGGTTGCGTAACCCGAGTACGCACCGACCTGGCTTGCGTCCATGGTGGGTGGTAGCAGGTGCTTAAGAGCATCCTTACGCACCAAAATGAAGATCTGTTGATCGAGGCAATCGAATAGCCACGCGAGTGATGCCATCGCGAAAACAAACCAGTGATAACTGGTTAGGCCATTCCACCAGTTGGTTTTTGTTGTTTGTTCCGACACGCGTTGGGTCTTTCCTGGCGAGGGTTGATCGGCGGGCAAGTATGGGCGAGACGGATTATAGTCCAACATCGCCCCTCGGTGCCGTGCCGGCAACAAAAATCCAAGGTTAGGAGGTCGACTTGGTTTTACTATTTCTTGTTCGTCACGGTGAATTCAAATATCCCTCCCACGTCAGAAACATTGAATTCAAGTCCGCTTGATTCCGGCGACCCGAATTT
>CAMBSL010000004.1 GCA_945870455.1 Pirellula staleyi DSM 6068
CGTCATTCTCTTTACCGAACGCGATGGACCGAGAAGCAGGGGACCAAATCGATCGCGGATAGGCTCAAGGATGTGCGAGATTCATTTGCCTGTAAGCCTAGCAAATCCATTGTAGGCTCGCGCATTTTGCTCGTTGATGACGTAGTCACAAGCGGAGCAACGGCCAACGACGCAGCCAGAGCCTTGCGACTTGCAGGAGCGAATCGAGTTGAGGTGGTGGCATTTGCGCGAGGGGTGGGCGCATTTGACAAGAGCCGCTCGAATAAAGACGCTGGCCCAACGGATTCAACGAACCAATCCTGAATTCTGGCCGAATTCTGGCCGAATTCGCCTACCCTAAGTTTTTCGATCGCTCCCTCGACTCCGACGACACTCCGGCTCCGGCAAAACAGTCCTGATCGCGGTTAAGTTGCGAAGAGCGTTGGCATCGAAGCCGCATAAATTCTCTCGTCAATAACATGGTCTTCATCATTTCCACATGGTCGACGGGTACCTTTCTTTCAAATGCTAGCACACAACCGCTCATTTTTAGGAGAAGCTTATGATTGCGATTAGGTCTGGAGACTTCGTTCGGTTAGGCGGGAATTCCTCGACAGCGACCGAACTGTTTGAGTTACTCCACGCTGGCGACAAGCACTGGGATTCAACGGTTTCTAATATTTTTTTCCAAGCCCGGCAACTTGCAGCAAGTGCTGTTTCCGAAAACTCTGAATCTTCTTTGATCGTCGCCGCGTTGCTGTTTCGTCCATGTCAAATCCTCGCCAGTGGAACCTTGCAAGCGGGGGACTGGACTAGCGACTCACTACATGAAACCGGCACTTATGACTGGCTGGAAACAAATTTCGGAAAAGAGATAGCCGAAACGATTCGGCTCCAACCGTTTGCCAAACGCTTTTTGGCCACCCTGATTCCCAAGTACTTTAGCTGTTTGACTACTACCGCCCAGTGCCGAGTCGTTTCGGATGGTGGATTCATGACCGCCTCTGAGAGACTGACTTTCGGAAACAATCGTTGCCACCATCATGCAATGAAGATAGCAAGTTGGATCGATCGAGGCGTCGAGCGTCATGTCCAAATTCCTGAAATGGATTTTTTTCGACCTTTTATTGAACATGCGATTGGCTGTCTCGGAAAGCCAAGGTGAAGGAAGCCTGCTAGCGGGCTACCGCACCAGAAGTTGTCAGCCTTCGGAATGGGGCTGAGCAAAAGCATCGACGCCTAGATTCATCACCGTTTGGGAATGTCCGGCCGTGTTGCGGACTGGCTGAGTACCGAGCACTCGATCACCGCTCAGCATCGTTAATCCAAACCAATAGTTCTCGTTTTGAAAATGATGAAGCCGATGGTTTTTCCAAAGCCTTCGATAGAACTGGGACTTCGGTATATACGAAGTGTGAATCAAAAAGTGAATCCATTCGTAGTTGAGGATCAGCACAAACGTTAAGAGGTTTCCCGTCAGGGCTGCGTGCAGTGGGATCAACCCAATCAAATAATTGAATGCCCATATCATGGGAACTCCTCCAGCAAACAACACAATGAAATAGGTCGTTGTTAGCCCGTATAAAGGATTCCATGGATTTCGATGATGAGCGCGGTGCGTTTTGGTTATCACCAGTTCTACTTTTCGCTTGCCAACATAAAACGGCTTGAGATGCTCGAGCCAAGCGTGGATGAGCCACTCCTGAAATGGCCAGAAAGCCACCACAGCCAGGATAACCCAAAGGTCAGCCAAGGAGACGGTAAAAAACGACGCACGCGCCACAACGCTCACGCCTAACAGTATGGCAAGAATACGTGGGCCGCTGAAGTGGAACATACTTCGCGCGGCATCAACCAAAGTGATTTGCGGACCGAACCCAGGCTTTTTGTTCGGCGCGGGCAACGCTTCCGCCTCAGTCCAAGTGTATGCTCGCGTCCAAAAAAAGGCTCCCATCAGCAACGCAAAATAGATACAAAACCCTAGACCGGCCATGAGGGCAATTCCATTTTTTCTCAAGTTTGTTTCATCGGCAAGCCCCAGTTTGGAACCATCCTGTAACCATTCTAAGGTGTTTCTGTGTTTCTAGCAAACCATTTGCGGCCAAGGTCGATTGCCAAACGATCAACGGTGACCCTTCGAAATGACCTCTTGCCTCTACATGACGTTACAGCATCGCTTTAGACCACTGACGAATTTGAATCCAATCCTCGGCTGCCCGATTACATCTGCTACATCTGCAGAAAATTGGTTAACAACTGCAGGCCATCCCGCTGACTCTTCTCGGGGTGGAATTGTGTCGCGACCAATCGATCTCGCCTAACGGCTGCGCAAAAAGTTGATCCGTAATCGCATTGCAACCACACAACCTCGTCGTCTGTCGGCTTCACATAGTAACTGTGAACAAAGTAGAAAAAGGGATCGCCCTGTATATTCGACAGCAACTCGTCGTTCGACCGAGTTGTTTTCACTTGATTCCAACCCATGTGCGGTATCTTCATGGATGGCATCCCGATAGGTTGCTCGAACCGAAGGACTTGACCTGGCAAGATAGCCAACCCCTCGTGCGATCCACCTTCTTGACTTGTCTCGAATAGCAACTGCATCCCCAGGCAAATCCCGAGGAACGGTTTTTCTGATTCCGCCCATTCTTGCAAGAACGCTACGAGTCGCCGTTTCTTAAGTTCCGCCATCGCATCTCCAAAAGCGCCCACACCAGGAAGAATCAAGTGTGAGACCTGCGAGAGCTCTTTGACGTCTCCAGTTACAATGGCATTGTAACCAACGCGTTCGACTGCTTTCTGCACGCTGCGTAGATTCCCCATCTGGTAATCGACGATGCCAACCCTGACTGCCATACCGAGTATCTTTCCAATTCAAACTGTCGCATTTTGAAAGAAGTCTGTTGCAAGTTTGGACACACTCAAACTGCAGAAGTGACAGACAACCGCCCCGAAACTGTCAAATCGTAAATCAAAATTGCAAAAAGTTTAGCCGCACTTGAGAGTTTTGCAGCCACGTACGGGTCTTGCTGGCACGAAAACGAGCCCCCAGAACGAGTAAATCAAACGTTATGTTTGATTTTTCGCAAACAGAAGGCTGGAAGCGCCTTATCTACCACAAAAAGTGGCCCAATACTTGCGTATCGTGAACCATTGGTTGAAAAGAAACGTCGAAAGACGGTTAGCTTTTGACCAGACGAGTCAAACGCCGGTGCGATAGAAGGGTTGTCAATGTGGCATCCCAGTTCGCCGGCGCGAGACGTGAGGGAGCTCAATGAATGAGCTTCGTACCCCCTATCGCCGAGTCGCTTGTAGCGGTTGGGAGCCGCAAGGATTGCACAGGTCCGATTCAGCAGCAGGGAGCAATGAAAAAATGAATACCGATTACCGCATTTCGCTTATCCGTGAACTTCGTGACCAACAAGTTCGCTTCGCGCCGCGAGCCAAACGGAATGAACAAGCCGACCGGGCTGAAAATTTGCTTTCGGAGCTGGATCCAGGCAAAAATTACCCGTACGACTATCTGTTCTTTCGTGTAACCGAGGTTCGGCCAGACGCGACAGGATATCGTCTCGTTAAAGGGGACGATGCGGTTCACGATCTGCGCCTCTTTGTCGAGGACATCACCGACTCGATGAACTTGCGGGTCGAGGAAGCGGCTGAACCCGTGCACACAGTCGAAGACCTGAGCAAAATGTTCAACGTCTCGACCAAAACCATTTCGCGGTGGCGAGATCAAGGACTTGTTTCGCGGAGATTCTTGGCCGACGGTCGAAAGCGAGTTGGTTTCCTACATTCCAGCGTGGACCGATTCGTGTCGCAAAACAAGAAACGCGTAGAACGTGGCGAACGCTTCACTCAGATTAGCGATACAGAACGCGACGACATCATCGATCGGGCCCGCCGAATCGCCGCAACCGGCGCTAATCTCTCTGAGGTCTCGCGTACCGTCGGTGCCGAAGTGAATCGAAGCACAGAGACGATCCGTTACACGATTAAGAACTTTGATCGACAATTTCCGACGATGGCCGTGTTTCCCGATCAAAGGGAAGTGCTCTCAGAAGAAGATCGTCGAGCCATGTATCAACAACACAATCGCGGAATTTCAACGATCGTGTTGGCAAAGCGTTACGGACGCACTCGGACTAGCATTGTTCGGCTGCTCAATGAGCAACGAGCGGCCAAAATCCTGGAACTGCCGCTGGACTACATTCCGAATCCAGAGTTCGACGATCCAACGCGTGCCGACGAAATAATGACCAATTTACCAGTCTCCACGGAACTAGGCCGCAAGGTCCGGGCACCGAGCGGACTTCCTCCCTACTTGGCTTCACTTTACGATGTGCCGCTGCTGAACCGAGAACAAGAATACCATCTGTTTCGCAAAATGAACTACGTCAAGCACGTTGCGTTTCATCTGAGAGCAACACTCGACGTAAAGGCACCGTTGGTGTCGCTGATGGACCAAATTGAGAATTTGTACGAACAAGCCGTCGCGGTGAAGAACAAAATTGTTCAAGCCAACCTGCGTCTTGTTGTATCGATCGCAAAGCGGCACGTAGATCCTAACGATGATTTTTTTGGATTGATTAGCGATGGCAACATGTCGTTGATTCGAGCTTGCGAAAAATTCGATTACGCGCGTGGAAATAAATTTAGTACCTATGCGTCGTGGGCGATCATGAAGAACTTTGCTCGAACCATTCCTGACGAATTTCGTCACCGTGATCGGTTCCGTACCAGTTCCGATGAAGTGTTCACGACCCATGAGGACCGACGAGCCGATAATTTCTCAGCCGAGATTGACCAAGCGTTTCGAACCGACCAAATCCAAAAGATATTGCATACGTTGGATCAACGCGAGCAGCAGATCATTGTGCGTCGCTTCGGACTCGATCACCGCTTTGAGCCGCTAACGCTCAAGGAAGTAGGCGAAGAAATGGGAGTTACCAAGGAACGCATCCGTCAACTCGAGTCGAGAGCGCTCGACAAATTGCGAGCGGCTGCGGCCAAAGCCCACATCGACGTTCCCGAGTGATCTAGCCCAACGGGCTTAAACAACTTAGCCCAGGGCAGAGCGCAGTGCTGCCCTGGGACATCGGCACACCAAATCCCATTGCCCTGAAGGGGCAAAATAAACTAGAACCGTTGCCCTTTCAGGCTTTCAGGGCGACGAACCGTGTTTTCCAGGTAACCCAGGGCGACGCTTCGCTTTGCCCTGGGCTGTGATGTTGATTCCCCATTCGGGGGGTTGGACGTCGAAAATGCGGCGAGAGCTTTAACGGACTTGATTCCTGGAAAAACATCTTTGCACTAAACCCTCCGCAATCTAGAACGAAACATGAAAAAAGCGGACGTCTTCCATTGAAAACGCCCGCTTCCGTTTCGGCACAGATATCGTCTGTTCGTTTTGACTAATCCAAAGCGATGACAAGATTTTTTCCAGACTCAACCGTAACGGTTCGAGTCAAGTTTCCTTCGTAGTACTTTGGATCCACTTGTTTGATGGCTTGTTCCGAAGCTTTCGAAGCGGATTTCCCGACGTAATACGCATACTTCCCAGGAACCACTTCACCTTTAAACGTACCATCCACAGCCACTGTCAAAGGTACAACGTGACCATCTCCCAGCGGTTGCAACGTCAACAGTACATCTCCGACTGGCTTTCCGGCCTTCGTGATGTTCCCCTTCAGTTCCGTGGATGCTCCCATCTTCGGTGCGGAGGTCGAACAACCGACAAAAGCCACCATCAATGCAATCAACAAATATCTCATACTAACTCCTAAAAACTAGTCGGCAATCACAGGAACAGTTCCATCGGCTGCACCAACCATAAACTTCAAGATAGATACTTCCGTGCTGTCGGACAGAAACCGCACCGATCCATCACCCAAAACCGCGTTCGCTCCGCCCGTGTGAAACGCAAAGGGTTCGTCATTGGGGCCGCAATTATTCACGGACCAGCGACATTCTGCTGGCCCACCGATGGGAGAATTGTGATTGTTAATCTTGGCTTTCCTCGAACCTGGGCTGAGTACATTGTTTGGTCCTGAGAATCCGTTGGTTGCAGCATCGGCGTCAATCCATGCAAAGACACGTCGCAAGTTCCCACCCATTGGGTCCGCAGCTCCGGAAACGGGAGTGAATCGGTTTGAAATTGCGCCAAAACTCGCAACGTTGGGGTGAGCGCGGCTCGCGTCTTCGATACAAAGCAGTGTGTTGGACGTACCGTCGGTAACCCTAGCGAATCCGCCGCCGTTACAATCCAGCATTCCTGCAACGACTTGTGTCAACCAATCGGGCCCACCCGTTGGAAGCGTTCGTTCGCCAAAGGTCGCCGACCCTACACGCGTATCGATGTCCGACAAATCGACAAACATGTAGTCAATACCACCGTAATTATGAACTGGATCTCGACTTTCGTTTGCAATGGGCGCCGAGGGGCAAACAAACGCTGGGATCTTCGTCCTGGCTGCAACTTGTCCATTAGGAAATGCGGGATCGTCATAGGCGCGGCCCTTGGCTTTTGCATGCAACAAGCAACCCGTGGAGGTTAGGTAGTGACCGTTAGATTGGAGGACACCGCCGTACAACGGAAAGGGAATGGTGGAGTGATCGAGCAGGTTATAGACATTCGTCAGCTCCAAGTAAGGCAGCAATTGAGTCGGCGTCGAGTGAATCATGTATGGAGTTGTTGTGCTTCCCGTGGATCCACATTGCCCGCTGGTAGGAAGCTTTTTGGTTGCAGATTCAAAATTATGCACTGCCAGACCAATCTGCTTGAGATTGTTGCTGCACTGCATGCGTCGTGCAGCTTCGCGAGCTGCCTGTACGGCTGGCAACAGTAGTCCAACCAAGATGCCGATGATGGCAATAACCACCAAGAGTTCAACCAGAGTAAAACCGCGAAGGCGCATTGGCCTCGCTCGAAAAAACAACTTCGTCATTGCAAATTCCTATATAAATTAAGACGAGAGAATGTCGTCGCAGTCAACTTGCTGCAACCCGACGGTGCACATAGTATTCCCAGCTTTGTAAAAAAACAGGGTGGATTATGTTAAGGAATCGTTAATGCTGATTTCTCAATGAGGTTTCGCCTGCATACGTGCAGCTTTGATAAATTTAATGTGACACCAAATTCGGTCATCGACCTGCAAGGTCATCTTTTACTCCATTAACCCTTTCGAGGTCTCGCAACCAGGGAATACGACGGAATGGACAAAGGCAGGGCGAACAACTATTATTTTCTTTAAAAAATTTCCGAAGCGGTGGACGTTTAGCCGCA
Organism: Pirellula staleyi DSM 6068; assembly: GCA_945870455.1. Classification (GTDB taxonomy): domain Bacteria; phylum Planctomycetota; class Planctomycetia; order Pirellulales; family Pirellulaceae; genus JBKCUI01. The sequence goes on from CAMBSL010000004.1 coordinate 7,265, forward strand.
TTGAGCCACTGAATGCAACATCTGACCACGGAACAATCCAACCCAATTACTTCTGAGATCGATGCGGCCTGTACGCTCGAGATCATTCAGTTGATGAATGCCGAAGACAAGAAAATCGCAGCCGCCGTGGAGCTGGAATCGGCGGCAATCGCGGCTGCGGTGGATGCCATCGCAGATAGACTGGCCAAGGGAGGTCGTTTACTCTATCTCGGTGCGGGAACCTCGGGTCGGCTTGGCGTACTCGACGCATCCGAATGCCCGCCTACGTTTAATACACCACCGGAACTCGTCGTGGGCATTATCGCCGGCGGTCACAAAGCGTTAACCTCCGCCATCGAGGGAGCCGAAGATGACGAGCAAGCAGCCATCGCCGATCTCACGCAGCATGAATTAAACCAACGCGATGTCTTGGTGGGTATCGCCAGCAGCGGTCGTACACCTTATGTCATGAGCGGACTGCGGCACGCAAAAGCTCTCGGCGCTTTTGCAATTGGTATCACGTGCAATCACCAATCGGAGCTGGAGAGCGTAGCGGATGTGGTTATCGCCCCGGTCGTTGGCCCCGAAGTCATCAGCGGTTCGACTCGCCTGAAAGCTGGAACGGCTACCAAGATGGTACTGAATATGTTGACGACCGCCACCATGATATTGATCGGCAAGACATACGGAAATTGGATGGTTGATCTCCGAGCTTCCAATGTCAAGCTCAAGGCTCGCAGCATTCGAATTGTCTCGTCGATCGCAAAAGTCGACGAACAACAAGCCTCCGAATTGCTGGAGCAATGCCATGGCGAAGTGAAAACGGCAATCGTTTCTGCCATGCGATCTCTGGACTACGCAGAAGCGAGATCGCTTCTAGAAAAGTCGGCAGGCAAGTTGCGAGCTGCACTGACGCTGTAGAGGAACAGCGACGTCGTAGCGGAACAGCCCAAGCCTGTCCGGTGAGGATTCGCAAATCACTTGACCGCCCAGGTACTTAGCCGCCCAGGTACTTAACCGCCCAGGTAACAGTCAAGAATAACTACATGACAGGAACAAACACATCGCAACGTTTTCCAAAGTGGGTTCTCGCCGTTGACGGTGGGGGCACCAAAACGATCGCATGGATTGCCAGAGTTTTGTCCACCGACGGCCCGCTGATTGGAAGAATAGAGGTCGTCGGTCGAGGCTATTCGGGTCCAAGCAATCCACGTTCAGCAGGATTTTTTCCCGCGACCAGCAACCTCGGTGTCGCAATCGTCGCAGCCGTGGAAGACGCCTCGACTGAGCTGGATTCTCTATCCGTAGCTTGTTTGAGCCTAGCGGGCGTGGGCAGAGCGGCAGAGAAGAGCGAGTTGATGGAATGGGCGGAGAGACTACAACTGGCAAAAAAAATCATCATTGTCGATGACGTCGAGCCCTTGGTTTTGGCTGCCGAGTACGAGCAAGAATTAGCTTTAGCACTTTCGGCGGAGAACCAAGTTCCGTCCGACTGGGGGAAATCGATAACGCTGGTGGTCGGTACGGGTTCGATTGCATGTGGAGTGAACGCCAACAACGAGAGCATCCGAGCAGGTGGTTGGGGTTATTTATTGGGAGACGAGGGTAGCGGCTTTGCAATAGGGCTGGCAGGTCTCCAAGCGGTCTGCCGAGCCCACGATCAAACTGGCCCTGAAACAGAGCTTGAATCCGCGATGTTGGCGCAATTGGGATTTGCGAGTGCCACGCAGCTTGTCGCGTTCGGTTATCAATTGCCGTTACCACGAGTCGAAATTGCCAAACTGGCGGAGGTCGTAATCGAGGTTTCGGAGAGAGATTCGGTTGCGGCACAAATCATGAATTCGGCGGTCGATTCGATGGCGACCTTGATCGGGGTGGTGGTCAAGCGACTGCGGCTTGAACCGCACGCGTTTTCACTAGCACTGAGTGGGGGAATTATGTGTCATCAATCGAGCGTGGTGAATAGTTTGTTGGTGGAATTGACTCAAAGGCAGTGTGCTCCAGGCAGGATCCATGTCATCCGCCAACCCATCAACGGACCATTGGTTTTAGCAGCAAGGAATCTCGACTGACGATCGAATGGTTCGCTCACGCGCCACGTGATGATTCTGCATGGCAACTAAAAAATGGATCGATGCAGACCGCGAAGCGAGCGAGTCGGACTTCATCGAGCAGATTCGATTTTTTTCGTGAAATTCCAAACCATTCACAATTGCCACCCCCTATTTTTTAGTCGTTTTGAACGCCTTTGCGATCTATTTACGTGACTGAACTCGGCATAATTGAAATTCCAACGGACTTGCAACCGATTCATCACGCCATAGACGCGTGTTTTGACCTAGTTGGGTTGATTACTTCCGTTGTTTTTGTTCATTCCAAAGTTAGACTTCAGAGGAAGTCTACTACTGGACGGTCAACAAGGGGGCACCCATTTGGCAACTCGGGGGTCACCCATTTGGGTGGTTCCCTGCACGGTTCGAGTATCAATTATGAGTCTGCAATCCGAGTCTTCGCTGCAACCAGCGGGATCAGCCAATTTTTTGAAGACCTTACGAACAATTTGATCCGAAAGGTTTCGCAAAATCGCTATCAAATCGAATACTTAGTCAACTTGATATTCCGTCCCAAGTAGCGCCCACGCGTCACCCAGAGGAACGAAGTTCGCATAGTTCGGCTGTGCCAAGTCCGGGATTATGGCCCTAACGAACTCGCCTGAATGGTCAAAAAGGTACGTAGCAAAGAGAATCGCACGTGAAAAATCCTCCCCACTCTCCTGACCTCGATTCGATTGCATCGTTTTTGCGGATGTATAGAGAAAGTCAGCAAGCTTGACATCAAGAACCCAAAGTAAAGATTGTGTTTAAGTTGCGAGACGTTTTGACTTAAGAGACGTGCCCTCGAACGCTTTTTTTCCTGACACCTTAGTCCCGGTATCGTCACAGTGATTTACATCATTAGCCCAATCTTCATTGCGTTGCTGATCAGCGCTTTCCTTGCTGCAACATCCATTTTTCTAGCCCAGCGGTTTGGTATCATGGACGCACCAGATGCAAGAAAAGTACACACAACACCCACGCCTCGGTTGGGCGGAATCGCCATTTTTTTGGGTGTGACAATCGCCATTCTCTGGATGCAGATCTTTGCCCCAATCGGCACCCACACGATTCCATTCAATCAGCTCCTCGCCCTGTTAGGAGGCTCTCTGTTCGTCTTTTTGGTTGGACTTGCAGACGATATTCGGACGGTCTCTTCGCGATTCAAGTTGGTTGCGTTGATCGCTGCCTCGTGCATGGTTTGTGGCTCTGGAGCCACAATCGACAGCGTTTGGCAACGAGGCCATCTCATGCTGCAATTTACCGCAGTGAGTTGGATCGTTACGACATTGTGGATCTGCGGTATTGCAGTTGCGATCAACTTCATCGATGGACTCGATGGACTTGCGGGGGGCATTGTGCTCTTGGCATCTTCTGTCCTGGCTACGTTTTTGATACATGCGGGACTTTGGTCGATGGCTGTACTACCGCTCGCGTTATCGGGCGCCCTGACAGGATTCCTTTTTTTCAACTGGCATCCTGCGAAAACCTTTATGGGTGATAGCGGCAGCATGACCATCGGCTTTACGCTCGCTTCTTACATGGTGGTTGCAAATCCGATTATCGGAACCATGCGAGGACTTTTGATCCCCTCGCTCGCCCTGAGCATTCCAATTTTGGATACTTTGATTACCGTTTTTCGGAGACACTATGAGCAGAGACGGTCTTTGTTCTCAGCAGAACGAGGACACATTCACCACCGACTTTTGGACCGCGGACTTACACACCTGCAAGCGGTATTGGTCATCCTTGGCGCCTCTGCATTAGCGGTCTTGATCGGCGTAATATCGTTGTCATTTGTGGGCTGGTCGACATTTGGCGGATTGGTTTTACTTGTTCCACTGATGTGGGGAACCTTTCGATTCGCCGGATCCGTTCGAACCGATGAGATGCTGAAAGCCCTTCGGACCAAACGATTTATCGACAAAGAATCTCGACAGTATCGCGGCCACTTTGAATCTCTCCAACTTGAGTTCCACCGGTTTGAAACACTTAGTCAATGGTGGGACGGCGTTTGCGTCGCTGGGGACAGGCTTGGATTCGTTCAGATCGAACTGAAATTGCCTCGGACCAACGAACGAACCCACAATCTCATTTGGCAATCGACCGCTTTGGAGCGAGTGGACGAACCTGGCATCAAGGCCATAATACCTGTCGCAGCGCCCGATGATGAAGCCAAAGCGTGCTGTATCCATATTCATGTGGCTTCGCTCGGCTCATTGGAGTCCGCCAGCGAGCGGCTATCCCTATTTTCGCGTCTCCTGAGCGAGAACAGCCTCATTGCGATCAATAATCGGGAGGCTCGAGCCCTTGCCAAAAAAGGTCCGATCTCTCAGGCTGCGTTGAGGAACGTAGGAACTAGCTTGTCGGTTGATCAACTCTTGAGCTCCAAGTTCGCCTGTTTACGAGTGGCTGTGGTCCACGATTTTCTTTACACCATTGGCGGAGCGGAACGGGTCATCGAACAGATCATCAATGCATTCCCGCATTGCGATCTGTTTGCTTTGTTCGATTTTCTCCCAGAGAACCAACGGGGCTTTCTGAAAAACAAACCTGTGACAACTTCTTTCATTCAGAACTTGCCCTTCGCACGATCGAAGCATCGCGGCTATTTGGGACTAATGCCGCTCGCAATCGAGCAATTGGATGTTTCCAATTATGACTTGGTTATTTCAAGTTCGTATCTAGCAGCCAAGGGAGTGATCACAGGTCCAGAGCAATTGCACCTCTGCTATTGCCACAGCCCTGTTCGGTACGCCTGGGATCTCCAGCATCAGTATTTGGCGCAAGCGAAACTCGGTTTCGGAATCAAGGGAATGATTGCACGTACGATCTTGCACTACATCCGAATGTGGGATCTGAGATCGGCCCTGGGTGTCGATCATTTCATCGCTAATAGCGAGTTTGTCGCGAATCGAATCGATAAGTTGTATCGCCGCAAGGCCACGATTATCCATCCACCAGTCGACACCGACCTGTTTCAATGTTGCGAAGCAAAAGAAGATTTCTACATCGTCGCCGGCCGTATGGTTCCTTACAAGCGAACCGACCTTATTGTTCGAGCCTTTTCCCGAACTCCAAATCGTCGTTTGGTCGTGATTGGGGATGGACCAGAGATGGAAAAAGTTCGCGCCGTAGCTGGCCCCAACGTCGAGTTGCTCGGCTTTCAGGACAACGCAAAATTGGCTGAGTATGTACAGCGGGCCAAAGCGCTTGTGTTTGCCGCCGAGGAGGATTTCGGTATCGTGCCAGTGGAGGCGATGGCAAGTGGGACACCCGTAATAGCGTTCGGAAAAGGGGGCGTCACTGAGTCCGTCGTCAATGGAATGCATGGCGTGTTCTTTGATTCGCAGACCGAGGAGAGTTTATTAGAGGCTTTGGATTTGTTTGAATCGCAAGCTGACTTTAGCAAATTCGATCCAGCCGAACTTCGTCGGCGAAGCATGGAGTTTTCGTCCACCCGATTCATTGTCGAACTGACGACATCGGTCGAAACGTGGCTACAAGAAAAATGGCCCGAAAGGTTCAAACATGTTTCGCCAGAATCATCCAAGGTGCCAACAACAACAACATCGGAGGATGAGGTTTTCGGTTGACGTCGGAAGCCTACAGTATGTCGCTCGCGCCTAATGCCCACTGCCCGTGAGGGAAGCGAGGAAGAAATACTACTTGGTTGCTCCCCCAACTCCTTCAAGCAATTCACTCGGACAAGCGTCGAGATTCACAAACCATCGGTTGTGAAAGACATTGTGGCACGCCTTCGATCTTTTGGATTCGAGCCGAGAAAGCGACATTCGCATGGCATTGAACAAACGATTACCCTTCAAAAAAGAGGGTGCGATCCGGGCAATGCGCCTTGAAATGTCTGAAATGATCTAGGAGAAAGAGAGTCGTCCTGGCCCAGGATGTTGGTTACAGAATTGGACAGCAACTTAGAAACGAATGCTTAAAAACTTTTCGCCTGTCTAGGCTCTATCTGCGCAGTTCGCTCAATGAATCCCTTAAACTACGCGAGCAAACGCCAGATCGCCACCGTTTACCTGGTTCAACCTGCCTTTTGGAGATGAAAGCTGACTCGGGAAGTACATGGAAATAACAAATGAATACGTTTTAGGATGAGAGCAATTTTGAAACATCCGTTTGAAATTGTCCGTTCAACCATGCGGGAAACTGTTTCTCAACTTTGGAGGTGGTTCCCTCGTTTGACAGGCTTGATGTCGATGGAGGCAATTGTTCAAATTGCTTCCTTACTGACATCGCTATTGGTCATCCGATTTTTGCCTAAGCAAGATTACGCTTGGTATTCGATTGGGAACAGTCTTCAAGGGAGTTTGGCGATATTCAGCCTGACAGGCGTTGGTACGGGCTTAATACCGCTCGCAGCCAACACAAAAACGCCAACCGAACTTGCTAATGTCATAAGTTCCGCGTTCCGATTGAGGATGATACTTTCGGCAATGGGTTGCTTGGTGGCGATGCCCATATTTTGCACGATGCTCTATGATTTGGAGTGTCCGTGGATGACGGGGTGCTGCCTAATAGCAATGGCGATCTTGTCCCTCTTTGCGGCTGCAAAACGTCAAATGATTGCGTTGCCTTTCTCATTAAGAGGAATGTACTTTTTCCCGCAGTTGGAGAATCTCCTTACTTCGGTTATTCGAACATGTTTAACTCTGGCGGTAATCGCGGCTGGATTAGCGAATTCCGTATCTATTATGTTCGTTGCAATTTGCTCCGCTTTGCTTGGATTGAGTTATTTGCAGTCCAACGTATGTCGAGTCGCGGTCACGAAAGGCAAATCGAAAAACGAAGTCTCTCAAAAACTACTCAGGCATTTCTGGGTGGGATTGCCATCGAGCTTAACGTACTTATTGGAATCGCAAATCGTTCTCTTCTTGATCGCAATCCTGGGAGGAAGCAATGAAGTTGCAGATCTCAACGCAATTACGCGACTTGCGTTGATCTTTGCGTTGCCCACCGCGCTGATCAATTCGGTTCTTGTACCCCGTTTGTCACGTGAAACGAATCTCGCCCGGCTTGGACAATACTGGATCTCGTCGATTGCAATAGCCTTTGGGATTGCGAGCGCCATATGCGTTTCCGTTTACCTATTATCACATCAAATACTGTGGTTTTTCGGTCCCCAATACGCACAGCTTTCAATGGAACTTATTGCTATGGCGATTTTACAAGGATTCATCTTTGTCGTAAACGTAATGCAGGTTCCAGTTGTGGCACGAGGTTGGGTGCGAGCGACCTGGGCTCGCCCGTTTTTCTGTTTTGGAGCTCAGGCGATCACTCTGTTTTTTGTCGATGTCTCTACAGTTATCGGGGCGATTAGCTTGATGGCGGCAGGAGCTATCGGCAATACAGTCCTCAATTGTTTCTTACTACACCAAGGATGGCAAGGAAAAGGATCGCTGACCTCAGTTTAGTTCAGCGCTGTTACGGGCGAGGCTGTTTTGTCCTCTGACTGAACGCAGCACAGGTTCGCCATCACAAACCGCATTCCGGCCGTTATGTGAATTGCGACGCAATAGACGAAAACCAATACTTAATGAAATTACTAGAAAATTTTCTACGGCCCGTCAAGAGGCACTTTTCAGCACACCGCGATATCGAATGGCTTAAGCAAAAGGAGGTGAATGACTACAAAAGCCCTAAAGTGAACCTGGGGCAAATACAGAGTAGGCAGAATGCTCAAAAGAGAATTGGAGCGGATTTCTCCGAGATAGAGTTTCAAGTGTTTTCTCAGTTCGGGGACGACGGTATTATCCAATGGTTCGTATCAAATCTTCCGTTTCAGAACAAGACGTTCATTGAGTTTGGAGTCGAAGATTACCGAGAGGCCAATACACGATTCTTGTTGGTTAATAACTATTGGTCTGGATTCGTCATTGATGGAGACTCCGCAAATATCGCATCGCATGAACGCGAAAGATTATCCAATTTTTTCGATATTGTTGGCATGGCATCGTTCATTACAAAGGACAACATCAATGACCTGATGAGGTCGTCTGGGTTTGGAGGACCCGTTGATATTCTCAGCGTCGATATTGACGGAAACGATTATTGGGTCTGGAAGGCAATTGACTCCATTGATCCTGTTTTGATCATCTGCGAATACAATTGCCTTTTCGGTTTCGAATCCTCCTACACAGTTCCCTATAAAGCTGATTTTGTCCGTGGTCGAATTGGCCCATTTTCCTTTTACGGTACGTCATTGCTTTCAGCCAATGATTTAGCGGAGAGTCGTGGTTACACTTTTGTAGGTTGCAACAGCGCAGGCAACAACGCTTATTTCTTGAAATCGAATTGGTTGCAGCATTTGCCAAAGTCGCCAGTCACGCTTGCTGAAGGATTTCGATTTTCTTCTTTTTCCGAAACAAGAGACGAGAACGGCAGAATCGTTCGAGGTGCGGATCGCGTGCGACATCTTGAGGGATTGTCGGTAGTCAATACACGATCGATGCGAGAAGAGCCTTTCAATTCCAATGCAATTATTCAATCGCTTCAAGAACATAAGAAATTAGCTCGCTACTAATCTGTGTCTTTGACGATCGTTGGCTGGCGGATCTCAACTACCTAGATGCGAATTGTTATCGTTAGTTCCAATTACTTACCTTTCACGGGGGGCGTAGAAACACATGCACAACAGGTTTCCGAGGTCCTTTCCAAGAAGCACGACATTTCCATCGCGGCGATGAATTTCAGGGCGTGCAAACTTCCGTTTGCGTTTCGCGTCCTTCACGACAATTTATTTGCGCCAATCGAGGATAGCAGAACCGATGGTGAAGTGCGGGTCCATAGCATTTCACCCAAAATGATGGACAGATTCGTAATGCTGCCGATGCTCGGCAGAGTTATTCCAAAACTTCGAAGTTGGTACTTTCATTCCATGAATCGATTAACGCATCCGTTTTATCGATTTGCAACTTTGCCAAAATTAAGACGAATTTTCCGTGGTGCTCACGTAGTCCATAGTTTGGCATTTGGGGATTTGGGGTGGGCGTCGGAAAGGGCGGCTCGAATGGAGGGCTGCAAATTTGTGTGCACACCCTTTGCGCATCCAGGCCAATGGGGATGTAGCCCCAATGACGTCTCCTACTACAATCGTTGCGACGCAGTGATTGGATTGGTCGAATCGGACTGCGCTCACCTTCGGTCGCTTGGTGTTGATTCCAGCAGAATACATACGATCGGGGTTTCTCCCAATTTGCCAACACACGTTGACGGCACACGTTTTCGCCAAAACCACGCCTTGGGAGATGCGCCCCTTTTTGTCTACGTTGGTAGAATGATGGCTCAAAAAGGTGCTGCGGCCGTCGTTCAGTCCGCATGCAAGGTCTGGGAAAGTTTGCCCGACGCACGGTTCGTATTCATCGGGCCGGCAGTGGGCAGTGAATCCAATATCTTTGACGGAATCGATCCACGCATTCTCTACCTTGGTCGTGTCGACGCGAAGGAAAAGGGAGATGCTTTGGCGGCATGTGATGTTTTTATTATGCCATCGATGAGCGAGATTTTGCCAACCGTGTATTTAGAAGCATGGTCGCTCGCAAAGCCTGTGGTTGGAGGTCTTGCTCCGGGACTTCGCGCATTGATTGAAGGGAATGGAGCTGGAAAAAATGTGTCGCAGGATCCAGAACAAATTGCAACTTTGTTGGTACAGTTGATTCGCGAGAAAGCGCAGTGCGAAAAGATGGGAAATGCCGGCCAGGAGCTAGTTGATCGTCTCTACACAACAGAGGCCGTTGCATCTCAACTTGAGTCCCTCTATTCGCGAATTGTTGAGGAACGCTTGAATTGAGAGTTCTCATAACGGGAGCTAGGGGCTTTATTGGCCGAGCGATAGCGGACGAAGCGGTCGCGAGAAATTGGACCGTCATGGGAGTGGGACGATCCTCTCAAGAACCAGACGGATGGCCTGGCAGTTACGCATGGGCTGACATTGCGCAGTCGGACCTGCGTCACGTTGTCGATGACTTTAAGCCAGACATCGTCTTTCATGGTGCTGGGGCCGCATCGGTTGGAAACTCTTTTGAGTTTCCAACCGATGACCTCCGTGCAAGCACCATGACGTTTGCAAGCCTGTTGGATTCGGTACGTCGTTCAAATGTTCGTCCAGTGATCGTTTTTCCATCGAGCGCAGCCGTATACGGCAATCCAGAACGTTTGCCCATTTGTGAAACAGATCGCACACGTCCCATTTCGCCCTACGGTTTTCACAAATTACAGTGTGAACTGCTGGCGGATGAGTATACAAAATGCTTTGGTTTGCAAGTAATCATCTGTCGCATTTTCTCGGTGTTTGGAGCACGCCAGAAACGCTTGTTGATATGGGACTTATTCCAACAGATGGTCTCGAACGAAGAACAAATTCATGTACAGGGCACGGGTGAAGAAAGTCGCGACTTTCTTCCCATTGAAGATGCCGCACATTGCATACTTGATTTGGCAACCGCCAATGACTTGCCCGCGCTGTCGTGCTTCAACATTGCATCTGGCTTCTCATCAAATATAAATCAAATCGTTGACCGCTTGATGGGTATTTTAGATTGCAAAAAAAGTGTTTTTTGGTCGAGGACAAGCCGACTAGGCGATCCTTTGAGATGGCAAGCGGACGTTCGTAATCTAATGCAATTTACGCAAATTCCATCAAATTCCCAGATATACGATCGACTTTTTTTGACCGCCCAGCAATGGCTTGCCGCTTCAAAGTAGGATCGTCAAAGATATCGATCGAGGTGAAATAATCATGCAGATTTCGACATTGAATAGCACAAAACTCGTAAAGAAACCCTTTAACCTGTACCGTCTATTTGTATTGGCAACCGTATGCTCATCAAAAGGGGTGTGGAATTTAATATTCAAGGTCGGATCGACGTCCACGACGATAGTTTGATCGCGTCTGGATGTGTGTTTGTAGATTATGACCACGGTTCGCTACTAGGTACGAACCGGGCTGCAGGCAGATTGATTGGCTCAACTCACGCAGATTGAAATCATAAATGCAATTGGTTTTTTCAAAGTATCTACCCACCGATTTCAAACGACGACGAATGATCGTAACATCGAAGTCATACAGACGTTACCTTTATAAGTCATTGCAAAGCTTACACGACGATCTCTTTGAAACGATCAAGGATTGGGTTGAGCGGAGTTCGACCGTTTGGGATGTTGGTGCAAATTGTGGTGTTTTCTCGTTTGCATCCGCAATTTCTACCGGTTTGTCCGGACGCGTTTTTGCCTTCGAAGCCGACGTCAATTCGATTGCCCTTATGGATCGCTCCAAGAAGTACAGGCTGGCGGATGAAGCGGAAGTTGTTTTGTTTCCAATTGCGATATGTGATAGGGATGGGACTGTCAGCTTTGAGGTTTCGAACTATCGAACTGCAGCAAGTAGTATCGGTGGATTTGGTCGTTTTAACGCTGGTGGAAAGACGGTAGAAGTTCCGGCGTTCAAATTAGATTCACTTCGCCGCAGTCTCCCCGGACCCCAGGTTTTGAAGATCGATGTAGAAGGAGCGGAGCACCTAGTCTTGAGAGGGGCGAGAGGAATTCTCTCAGAAGATAAACCTGTCGTAATATGCGAATGTACGGGCGGATTAATAGGCGAAGAAATCAACACCATTTTACAGAGTGCCGAATACGCCTGGAGGCCGATGAACGCCCATAAAAATGTCCCGTTTACGCAATCACAGATCCATTGCTCAGACATCGTAGCGTTACCACTCAGTGATCCGCGTTGCCGACTTGTATGAACCGACAATCCGAATAAGTCTGGAATCGGAGATGTTTCTCGCTGCAACGGGATTTGTATGTGAAGACGGTGGTAGCGTTGCTTCTGCTAATGCGTTGATGCTAACGTCTCTTCTGAGCTTGGGTCACAAAGTGGACTTTTTCTCAAAACCTTCGTTCGTCGACCCAGGTCCAGTCGTGGGGGAACATTCTCTATTTCATCACGTTCCGGTAATCAATTATGTATCCGACGGTGTTCGACGTTGTTGCAGTAAAGTGCCCCTGGTCGGGAAATTAGCTTCCTTCAATGACGCAAGGCGTTACAACATTTTGATTGTTGACGCAATAAATAAGGAACAAAAAAGGAAAGGCTATGATGCAGTCCTTTGGATGGGCGACTATGCAAGAGGCAATGTGCGGGGTGTCCCATCGATCAGTTTTGCGCAAGGCCCTCCGGGTACCGACGCGCGTTCCGTCTTGTCACGATTCCATGAGATTAGAAAACTATCAGGTGCCATGGTAGCCCTTAAATGGCATCTTCTTGCGAAGATGAGGCTTTCTCGAATGGGGCTCCCGAATTTTACCTTTTCGGATCACATCATCGTCGGAAGCGGACAAGCCAAGTCGACATTACAAGAGGTTTATGGGGTGGAGTCAAAACGAATTTCAATTATTCCATATCCAATTGACCTCGCCAACTTCAATGTTATCGATCCCGACGAATGCACAGCGGAATCGCAACTACGCATCATTTGGCTCGGCAGAGTCGTGCCTCGGAAAAGACTAGATCTCTTTTTGGAAGCGACGGCTTTATTGATTCGGGAGGGTTTGAACCTTCAGTTGACGATAGTCGGGGGGATAGGAATGGTCCCTCAATACAAAAAAATGATCGAGGCATTTGAGTTCCAGGAGCAACTCAATTGGGTCCCGTCTTTGCCACACGAGAAAATACCTCAACTGCTTCGAGACCATCACATATTGGTGCAGCCGAGTGATGAAGAGAACTTTGGGTCGTCGGTTGCTGAAGCCCAGGCCTGCGGTTTGCCCGTTGTGGTCGGCAAAACAAACGGCAATGCCGATTACTTGTGCTCGCAAGACATTCATTTAAGCGACGACAAAGTAGACACATTAGCGAAGGCACTTAGGACTGCCTACACCCGAAAGCAAAATGGAAAATTGGGAAACAAGGGCGAATCGAGGGCGAATGCGGAACGATACTTTGATATTCGAGTCGTTGAAAAGCAACTTGATCAGACATTAGACGAAACGACCGTTAAGTATCGTTTGACCCATTGAATGCGCGGGTTATAAATACTGTTCTTCTCCAATTTTAGTGGGTGGGTGTAAAATCCAGTCTGCACATATTTCAATCATTATTCCAACCTACAAACGTGCGCAGCTATTAAGGAACTGTCTCGAATTGCTGGTTCCTCAGCTTAGTCGCGTATTTCCGATAGAAGTACTCGTGTGTGACGATGATTCAGGTGTTGAAACGCGTCAAATGCTGGAATCAGAATTTCCGATGATACGTTGGTTGCGTGGACCGTCACGGGGACCGGCGGCGAATCGAAATATGGGTGCGGAGCAAGCCGACGGCAATTGGTTAATCTTTCTTGATGATGATTGCCTGCCAGGAGTTTCGCTTGTGACGTCCTATCGTGAAGCAATTGATAACCTTGACGAAGAGTGCATTGTTGCTTTGGAAGGACCAACTTTTCAAACAGAAGTTCCTCCTTCATTGATGTGGATCGCACCAAGCAACCCACTCGGTGGTAACAGTATTAGTTGCAATTTTGCCATAAGTAGGTGGGCCTTCGAGAAAGTGGGGCGGTTCGATGAACGCTATCCCACCGCTGCCTTCGAGGATACAGAATTCTTCGCTAGGTTGCTTGCCATGAATGGCAAAATCAATTTCGTGGCAAATGCATGTGTGCGGCATCCATTGAGGCGAATCAAGAATCCGCTTGTCTTGGCGAAGAATTGGGAAGGAAAGGTGATCTACAGCCTAGATCAAGGTGTCTCGCCAACGACGATCTACTGGCGACTACCTTGGCACGTTTTGCGAGTGATTCAGTCAAGATTTCGCACGCAGAAAATGAATATGGAAAACGCCCATGCTGCTTGCATATTTTTTGCCGAATGGCTACACGTCCTATGTTTAACACCGAGTTGGGTGGGTAAGTGGTCCAAAAGGCCACGTAGTGCGTTTTGGAAAAAACATGTTTCTGACCATGGAAGTGTTCCCAAATATAGTTTTTAATTTCGAAATGAAGTTTTTTTTCATTAAGTTTGATGTTGAAGGGCATGAGATTGAAGTAATTAAGGGAGGGGTGAAACTGTTGAGTCGAGATCGCTCCATCGTCCTTGCGGAAATTCGACCTGAAAATTTTGCGGACTTTTCATCACTGATGAATGAAGTTGGACTCTATTTATTGCCTTGTAAAGAAAACAGAAGCGAAGATATGTTTTTGTTCGGACCACACGAGCGATGAAAGAAAGCGAATGGCTCGTGACAACGAAATCGAGCATTGTTGCGCAATTCAAGCAACGGATTGTCAGGAGATTTCAGCTTACAGTCACACCTATTTGTTTTTTTCGGCGCGCTCTATTGCGAGTCATGGGTGCTAAAATTGGTCGACGAACCAACGTTCCTCGAATGAAGGTGACTTGGCCACATCAAATAAGCATTGGCGATGCTTGTGTATTGCAGCAGGACATCTTTTTCAACTTTGATCACTATTGGGTGCCCGGACCTTCGATCCTAATCGGTCATCGCATTTTTATTGGACGTGGCGTCGAATTCAACATTCGCGAACGAGTTGAAGTCGGAGACGATACCATGATAGCCTCGGGGGTTAAGATCATCGACCACGATCATGGTATAGGAATTGAAAAACCGATGCGAATGCAAGGAATGACTTCTGCACCGATAGTAATTGGTCAAGACGTGTGGGTAGGGGCAAATGCGATCATTCTCAAAGGAGTTCATTTAGGCCGTGGATCCATTGTAGCCGCTGGTGCGGTAGTTACTAAATCCGTACCAGAAATGGAAATCTGGGGCGGTGTACCCTCTAAGAAAATTGGCGAACGTGGGAGTGCCGGTTGAATGTTTTATGGACAGGCCGATTCCATCCTTGCCTCGAATGTGAATAATTCCTCTCGGACTAAAAAACTATCGGTGGATTTGATCGTGCAGTCGCTTCCGCCGGTCCATGATGCGATAGGAGAGTATACCAGTTATTTGGCGGCAGAACTTGCGCGCACTGTAAACGTGCGCGTGTTAAGCAGTGTAGATACAGAACTTTCTCCAGTCGTTAGGGCAAGCGTCGTGCCTTGCTTTTCAATGAATGGAAACAACAGATTTGCTGGTCTGACGAAGCAGTTGCTCGAGACACACGCAGATGCAGTTGTCCTGCAATACAACCCCTTTGCTTGGGGCCGACGAGGTTGGGCGCCCGATCTGATTAGAGCCATCCGACGCTTCAAAACCGTTCGACCGGACGTGCATCTTGGTGTCATGTTCCACGAGGTTTACGCGCCCAATACCGGGATTCGACCTAGACTGATGCGACTTTGGCAGATCAGGCAATTTCGCTCCTTGGCGACTTTGGCCGACACGTGTTTCTTTTCGACTGGGATATGGGCGGAGAACGAAAAATCCCGTCGTCCGCAGGCTATATCTGTTCATTTGCCGGTTGGCGCGAACCTGCCCACTCCAACCGTCGACCGTCAGACAGCACGATCAATTCTTGGAATAGGAACGGACGCACTTGTTTTTGGTTTATTTGGAGGGGGGCACGTTTCGAAGCAACTGAGTTGGATCGGAAATGCGGTCCGAAATGTGATCGATAAGAATACTAATCAAGAAACAATTATGTTACTTCACGTCGGTGGAGAAGTTATACATGTACGAAAAAAGCTTGGCAACGTTCCTCTCACTCAAACTGGACGCTTAGACGCTCACAATGCAACGAATGCGATCGCAGCGATGGATATCTTGCTCGGACCGTTGACAGATGGAATCAGCACGCGTCGCGGATCAATCATTGCAGCTCTGCAGGCTGGAATCGCGGTGGTATCTACAGCAGGCCACCATACGGAATCGATTTGGACGACGCCGGATGCCAAAGGGGTGCTCTTGTCGCCTGCAAGCGACTTATCGGCATGGATCAAAAATGTTCACATTCTGGCTGGCGACAGATCACATCAGAAAAGATGTGGAATCATGAATCGAAAGCTCTTCGAGCAAAAATTTACGTGGTCCGAAATTGCGTTGAGAATGATTCATCAATTATCCAAGTAGCTGAATCGAGTGCGGACAAAATGCGTTTAGATTGCTCAGCTGCCAAACTAACACGCATTCCCAGTGTTACAAAGCACTGAGCTTATGATGATCAAAGTCAGTCGTACCCAACCTATTAAAAGCGCAGTCTGTAGCTTCAAAAACTTTAAAAACCATTGAACAAGAATCCTGTTCTTCGGCGGAATACTCGAATTGATTCCCAACGTTTCTACCCATCAATATGGGAGAAGAACCAATTGTTTCCAGGAAAAAAGGAAACTGTGCAAGCTGTATGAGTTTTGAAAAAGATAAACGCAAGTTTGTTTTCTTTACAAGCCTACCAACCGTCGGTGGGCATACAACGATTTCTATTTCTCTTACCAAGCTTCTTTATGATTACTTCGATCAAGTTCTAGTGGTTTCCCGAGAAATGCCTGGGCATGGTACATCCCTCGAGGCAATTACTGAATTGAACGAACTAGGAGCGAAGACATTGATTTTGGGTAGAAACGGTATCCGCCAAGATATACTTCAAATTGCCGCCTACACCAAACGTGAATGGCGAAAGCCAGATGTTTTTCTTGCTATGGGAATGCGGCATTTATCGCCGGTTTTCTCGTTAATTCTTCGACCCAAAAAATCGATCTACTATCATATTACCCACGAGTTAACGCCAAAAATTAGGCGCATGCTGAGACTCTACTCGTTCTTCTTCTCCGAGTTAGCATTCATTTCACCTGCAACCGAAGTAATTTGGTCCACACATATTAACTCAATCCCGACCCGGTGCATAACACAACCCATAGGAATAATTGAGTCAAATCCAGCTACACGATCGACTATCGGTCCAATCCGATTCGGATTTCTGGGGAGGCTCAATCAAGCAAAGGGATGTGATTTGGTTGCTGACTTCGCGAAGTTCAGCAATTCCGCTTGCGAATTGAGGATTGCGGGTTCTGGTGATTTTGCAGCCAAATTCCTTGAACTTTCAAAAAATCAAGATCAAGCCGTTAAAGTTCGATTTGATGGCGAATTTACTTCTGGCCAACGCGTGGAGTATCTCAAGGATTTTTTTAATGAAATTGATTTCTTGATTGTACCAAGTCAAGACGATCGCGAGGGGATCCCAACCGTTATTTTGGAAGCGCTAAGTGCAGGGGTGCCTGTGATCGCAACACGGACGGGAGGAATTGTCGCGTTTGAAAAATCGACGTTTGGTTTTGTACCTGATGGCCCCGTTCAACTGGTCGACAAGACCGAATTTCGCAGTGCGCTAGAGTTGTTCGCCCAGAAGTCTAAACCCAGTCCGATGACTCGCGAGGCATGCAAAGAGTATTTCGCAAAGTATTTCTCAAACCATGCGATACGATTGCAATGGAAGAAAGCCCTTGAAATCCACTGATGACAGTTATGGCGTATGCTGGATACAAGCCTTGACGATTCAAATTTAAGGAATGAGATGGTACGCACAGCTATTCATGACGCAACACACTATTTTTCATTCAACGCGTTGCTCAACGATTGACTTTTGCAATTAGAACTTTGGGTCATTTAGGAATTTTAGGTCACTGAGGAATATTCGTGGAAAGGTTAGTTTGATTTTAGCGATGATGACTCCCGGCATATTCCGCTTCTTGCTTGCGATGCTTGTCGTCGTTCATCACAGCTTTCCGCTGCGCTTAGGCTGCATCTCTGTTGGAATGTTTTTTGTGCTAAGTGGATACTGGATTGCTCGAATGTGGCAACAGAAATACTCAAAGCATAAATATTCCTATATTTCTTTTTTGCTGGGGCGATGGTGGAGGTTGGCACCCCTATTTATTGTAGTGCAATTACTAGCAGTTGCTTACGTTGGCTTGGGAGGCGCAGGAAACCGAGCTGCGGTTTCGAATTGGAAATGGTGGGCGACACAACCGCTTGTTGCCGGGTCATCACAATTTGATCGGTTGCTCCCTCCCTCCTGGTCACTCGATTTAGAGATGCAATTCTATGTGGTATCGGTGTTTCTGATTACCGGAGTCATGCAGTTTGCATTTCGCGAGTGTGCTTGCTTATTGGCCGCCTTGTTCGCCTGGGGCTGCCTAATGCTTGTTTCCGGCTCAACAACCGAGACAGCTCGATTAGACGTTTTTATGTGGCTATTCCTCGCCGGCGTGATGGCGCATCGCTTTCATTGGAAGCCATCATGGGTTGCGCAATGGACAAGCGTAGTTGCGGTCGTTGCGTTGATTGCCGCAATCATTGCATTTCCACAAACTCGGGAATTGGTGTGGCGAAGCGGTGTATCGTCCAGTAGGTCCTCGCATTCAAATAACATGATATTCTTTGCAGTGATGTGCCTGGTTAGCATTCCACTGACGTTAGGAACCGTTTACCGAACTTCGGGATTATGGGATCGTTGGTTGGGAGACCTGTCCTATCCCTTGTATCTGTTTCACTGGATTCCGAGAGAATGGTATTACTCAAATTTGGATTGGAGTTTGCCAGCCTGGCAAAATGGAGTTTTACTCCTCGTGAATTTTGGAATGGCACTTTCGGGAGCAGTCACATTACTCCATTTGGTTGATAGGCCAGTCCAGTTGTGGCACAATCAATGTCTCTCCCGCAAAACATATTGTTCGATGCGAAATATAGAAATCGTGCAGTCAAACGCAGGTAGTCCATGAACGATACGACAGGTTTAATCGTTGCCATACTGATCTGTTTGCCGGCATTTCTACTAGCATTCCAAAAATCATCGTGGCTAGTGGACTATTTGTTTTTTGTTGTCGCGCTTAATCGTGGAGTTCGGCGATACGTGGACTGGTTGAACGGCTCATTCAATCCACTCTCGTTAATTAGCCTGACTCCGATTATTGTGGGAGGATTGGCGACGCTCGTCGTATTATCGGAATTGAATCGGAGATCAAGACAATTTGGCTCCACAACGACTCAAATAATTCTATGCTACAGCGCAGCGTGCGCGATGGCATTGGTTGTGGGTTTTATCAATACACGTTTTGGTGCAATTTATGCATTAGGGGATTATCTTGCTCCGATAGGCTTGATCGGATTTGGAGCCTTCTGCATTGACAAGCCGAGAATTGTTGACCGCTGGTCGCATAGTGTAGCGCTTTCGGCTGTAGTTGTTGCTGGTTACGGAATCTACCAGTTTTACACTGTACCTCCCTGGGATGCATTTTGGGTTCGGGCGGTCGATTTCGAGGGGTACTTAGGAGAACTTGAACCAACCAAAATGACTTTGTTCTCTACGCTCAATGAGCGTGGCCCGGCGGCATCTTACCTTTGCAGTGGACTGATCTTAATTGTTTTGCGTCCTGGAACACTGTGGTGGTTTCGATGGCCAGCGGCATCACTGGTGTTGATGGCCATGTTGCTGACCTATTCACGTACCACAGTCATTCAAGCATCATTGGCCTGCTTGTTGTTTCCTATTTTGAATCGAGGGTCGGGCATTATTCCTATAGCGATTTTGTGTATGATCGCTGCGGTTTTTGGAGAGACACTTTTGCAAAAACTGCCAGGTGGGGGTAAGGCGGCGACGCGAGTATCCACTATCGGTAACATCCGGGAAGACGGTTCGTTTCAAGGGCGACTGGTGAACATGGGTCGAGCAGCCACCAATGCCCTGTCAGAACCTTTCGGCCTGGGGCTGGGCTCTCATGGTTTAGCAGCTCGGGTCGCGTCGAAGGAAAGCGAAGGGGAGGGAGATAGTTCAGGGTACGTTGAATCGCTAAGGACCTTTGGTTGGATCGGCTTTGCCTTGATCGTAAGCGTCCTATACAGAAGCTGGAGTAGGTCACGGACCTTAATTACGAGTAAGAATTTGGATCCAAATGTTGCCTTGTTTCGCGTTTGGTTCGCCTCTGGGATGGTCGCTTTACTATCCGGGAATTGGCTTTTTACAGCAACGTTTTTTTGGGTTTTGGTGGGGTACGTAGTCGCTCTAAGTGACCGACTGAAGACGTCGGAATGGAAACCCAAACGCGTTGAGTTTA
The DNA here is from genome assembly GCA_945870455.1 of Pirellula staleyi DSM 6068. GTDB lineage: Bacteria > Planctomycetota > Planctomycetia > Pirellulales > Pirellulaceae > JBKCUI01. Next base: position 27,358 of record CAMBSL010000004.1, read on the forward strand.
ATTTCGAGCAAGACTTGCAAACGTCTAGAAGTACTCGCCTGGGAACGACGATGTTGCAGAATCTAGATACGCGAGCATGAGTAAACCGATATGGGCCTTTGCCACCAAAGGAAGTGACACAAATGAAGAACGTCGATTGAGGACGTTGCTGAGCGGTGTTGAAACCCAATTTAGAGGATAAACACTTATGATGGTTCTGGAAAAAATTTCTGCAGTTATTGATGACATGCCTGGCATTCATGGATCAGGCACATATCGAATTGCCGACAGAGATTTAAAAATAATTGAACAGTACGTTCGTAAAGATAGCGTTACTGCAGAAACCGGCGCCGGGTTAAGCACGATCCTTTTTGCAATTATCGGATGCCGACATACCGCGATTGCACCTTCTCGGGAAGAATGGGTGAGAATTCAGGAGGCTTGTCGCAGGCACAATATAAGCCCACAAAACATTACGTTTCTCGACGAATCCTCGGTAGATGCTCTTCCAAGATTGCCTATTGGTAGTTTTGATTTCTGTTTCATAGACGGGTGTCATGGTTTTCCGGTAGCATGCATGGATTTCTACTACATGTCTCGCATGCTCAAAATCGGAGGTATTCTTGGGATCGACGACGTACCTATTTGGGCTTGCAAAATAGTCGTTGATTTCCTTCATCGTGAAGAAGGCTGGAAATATCTAGTCACCGGTGATAAGTCAGCGTTTTTTTCAAAACATTTGGAAGATCAAGAGAGTCGTGAATGGGATTCGCAGCCATACAATGCAAAGATGACGAAGAAGAATTTAAGGGGAACAAGTTTCTTGAAAGCTTTTGCATTGATTCCGCAGCGTTCTCACAAACTTATTCGCCTTATTAGCGAAGGGGATTATGGAGCCATTAGTAAAAGACTCAAACGTTTGTTGAACAGATAAGGATCGCTCTCTCGAAGATCGACGGACTTATCCCCGATGGCCAAATGCTCGCGGAGCCACGCGAAAAATTGTATCGATTTTCAAGGCTTTGACGCGAACAGTTCGCGAACCAAATTGAAATGACTGCTCGATGATCTGGAATTGCGGCAAATATTTGGTGATACAGAGTTCGAACTGGTTGGGCAGCATTACTCGATCTCCGCAGGTTCCGACGGGCCTTTTTAAATTTACACGGACGTCCCCAAAAAAGCCGATGAACAGTAACACTCAGGATCGCCGTACAAGCGATCAAGCTCTTCAACCAGAAGCTCCAGAAGCTCCAGCGGCCGTTCAACCACCGCCGTCCCATATCCAAAGTCTGGATGGGATTCGGGGTTTTGCCTGCCTCATCGTCGTTTTCTATCACTGCCATTCTCTGGTCGGAAATTATTTTGTCTCGTTGGAGAAAGGGGGATGGTGGCAGCACCTGGTCTGGCAGACTCTTGAAATCTGGATCGTGATGTTGATTTTCGGCTTTTGGATTTGGGCAGTCAATTTTTTCAAAATTCAACCGTATTACGATTTGAAGACCTTCCCTTGGACTGAAACACCGCGGTCCTTGATGGAAGGAGCCACCCTTTTTTCACACATAATCGTCTGGTCGTTTTGGACTTTGCCCATCGAGTGGCGATGGTATTTCGTGCTCCCATTGGTGGTTTTGATAGCCAGGCGATGCACCGGTCTTGGAGCCTGGCTCATTATGTGCTCCGTGACTGGTCTTTGCGTACTCGGGATGAAAGAGCCGCACTTCGACTATTTATTGAGACGCCTTGTCGCTCGAGACTTGGTTCTCTACTTTTCTACCTTCGCCCTTGGCGTATGGGCAGCCCATATTTGGTGCATTCGCCGTTCTGAATGGTCAAGGCTGGAAAAGTTTTTTGTCAAGTTCGCTCCAACCTTGGCCCTTGTCTTTTTCGTTTCGATTTTTCTTATTCAGCCCGATATTTGGAAGCCCCTTACTCGCATCATCAGTTTCGGTCCGTTCTACTTCTTCTTGCTGCTGGCCGCTTTAACTAATGAACTGGCGAATAGATTTTTTAGCTGGAAGCCCTTCGTTTCGTGTGGCATTTTTCATATAGCCTCTACCTCACCCATGAGATGGTCTTGCGCAGCATTTATCCGCTCACGGTGCCTTGGAAGCTATCGATGGCAGGCCAATTTTTGCTGTTTGAGTGCTTAATTTTCCCATTTCGCATTCTGGTGGGATATTTTTTTTCCTGTGCGCGGAAAAACCGTTCCTGACTAAAAAAGCTATCAACTTGGATCATCGAGATCCTATTTTTGAAGCCGCGGATCAACTTGTGAATTAGTTCGGCATTCTATCGAAATGATTCCTTCACTAGTCAGCACTGTTTTCCAATTCCTATAAACGGGGCAATTTCGTTCCCTTGAGAATACACTCTCCAGAATATCTATGGGCTTGGTCACGATGGCTACATACTCGCGGCCTCAAGCGAACGGCACGCGTTGTAAAAACAGTCAATTGGTGTATCCATAAGTGCTTTCTGCCAGCTGAAGCGTCGGTAGGAACCAATCTCGTATTGGAACACTATGCCCTTGGGGTGGTGATTCATCCGCAGGTGAAAATCGGCAATAGGTGTCGAATTTATCATCACGTTACGATTGCGGCAGAATCGGCTATTGGATCGCCTCATTTTGTCGTCGTGGGTGATGACTGTGTTCTTGGTGTAAGCTCAATCATTTTGGCACGGGCAAATCAAACCCTACTACTTGGAAGTGGCTCGATTATCGGCGCTGGCGCGGTCGTAACAAGGAATGTTCCGGATGGCGAAATCTGGGCTGGCAATCCTGCTAGGTTCATTGGAACGGTCGACGAGCGAAACAAGAGAATCTGGCAATCTTAACTTGGGGATAGGAAGCCGAAGCAAACCGACTTTTGGCTATTCTTTGCAATGACCACACATGAAACGTCGAGCCACTCAATCTTGGGGAGAAGATAATATAACTCGGCCGTCCGCGCAGTTGCCTAATCCATTTCGATTACTAGTGGTTAGTCATTCGTGCTCCACAAGTACCAACCAGTCACTTTATTGTGAATTGAGCAGAGCGTACGATTGGCAAATCCAAATAATTGTGCCTGCATTGTGGAAGGACGAATTCGAGAATTACTTAGACCAACCTGCCGCTTTGGGGCTGCAGGGAAGAGTGAACAAAGTACCGGTTTGGTTCAATGGCAACATTATTTTCCACCTCTACCGGAAAAGATGGACTCGATTCTTAGAACGCAAAAAATTCGATTTAATCTATGTCAATCATGAACCCTATGCACTTGCAACGGCGCAAGTTTGTCTTGCAAATCAACGAACTCGGAGGCCTGCTGCGTTTGGCTTTTACTCATGCCAAAATATATCGAAACGATACCCAGTCCCATTCCGATGGTTTGAGAGATACGTTTACAGGAACAGCAACTTTGCCTTTCCAATTTCCGAAGCGGTGTCTCGGGTTCTCTCGTCAAAAGGATTCTCAGGAATCAATTCGATTGCTCCACTTCCGTTAGACACCCAACTCTACTTTCCTCGCAGTCCTACTGAGGATCTGGATTTGATTCCGCGTCAGCCAAATGAGTGTGTTCTAGGATTTGTAGGACGACTTGTGAAACCCAAAGGACTGCTGACACTCGCAAAGGCATTGGGACAAATTCAAGATCTTGCTTGGAAGTTAGTTGTCATCGGCACGGGAGACGACGAACAAGAGTTTCGTGAAGCCTTGAAGGCAGAACAAGTTGGACCGCGTGTTGATTTCCTGGGATACGTCCCACACGGCGAAACGCCCAGGTATCTTAGCGCTATGGATTTGCTTGTCGTACCGTCGGAGACTCAGCCAAATTGGAAAGAGCAATTTGGACGGGTTATTACCGAGGCAATGGCATGCGGTACTCCTGTCATCGGTTCAAATTCTGGCGAAATACCTCGCTTAATAGGGGACAGTTCCGGTGGAGCGGTCTTCCCTGAACGAAACAGCACCGCACTTGCGAATCTGCTTCGAATTTGGATTGGAGATACAGCGCAAAGAGCGCGCGCGGCAGAACGGGGTAAGGACTGGGTTACGAAAAATGGCTCGATTGAATCCGTTGCGAAAATCGTTGATGCTACCTTGAGACAAACGATTCAAACCCGCAATGCTTCACCCACCTGAGTCTTTGAGGAACGCCCTCGATGTGGGATGGTAAACGACCATGGAGTGCGTCGTACAACGCTTTGAAAGAGCTTAATTGAAATGCGAGTTGCATTTGCAATGATCAACTGCAATCGTCGAGATGGACATGCGAGGGCGGTTACCGAAGTTGCGGAACGACTGGGAAACCGGGGATACGATGTGCATCTCTACGCACGAACGGCCGAGAATATCGACCTAAACGTGGTTAAATGGCACGCCATTCCCGGCCTTCGCAATCCAGAGTTGGCAGACTTTTGGACCTACCAAAAACTGGCGGACATCGCCATCGCTCGTCAAAAGTTTGACATCATCCACTCGGTTGGTCCCAACACTCGACTGGCGAACGTCGTCTCGATCCAAAATATCCAACCCGCCAAGGCACTCGTGCTCGGCCCGCTTGGGTCCAAAGAGAAAGTTTCTCGCCTTAGACGATTTTCGCGGGCGCTCTACTACCGCGTAACCACACGCGAAGAAAAAAAACTGTTCGAGAACACAAAAGGCAAAAAGCCGTTTTGCTTCCTACCCGTATCGGCCGGGGTTGAGCGCGAACTGCGGCGGCACTACAACATTGGTAATGCGTTGGTTCGTATCATTCCGAACGCGGCCGACACAAGCGTGTTCTATCCTCGACACCAAGAGGTCCGAGATGCTTGGCGGCAAACGCATGACGTCCCCACGGATGCAACGCTTGCCATTTTCTCAGGCGGAGAATGGACGCGAAAGGGACTTGAGCTTGCTATCCATTCCATGGCGATGGTACAGGATAGGAATTTTCATTTGTTCGTCGCAGGAGATGATCCGGATCGGAAGCGGTACAAGCAGTTGGCTATCGATTCGGGTGTTGCAAATCGAGTACTCTTTGGAGGCTTCCGATCCGATATCTCGTTGGCAATGGCGGCCTCCGATTTGTTTTTATTTCCCTCGTATTACGAAGCATTCAGCTTAGCGTCTATCGAAGCGGCCGCGTGCGGGCTACCAATCATTGCCTCCAAGATCAACGGCACTGAGGACTTTATCCAGCCTGGTATCACGGGTGAGTTCATACCGCATGATGCAAGTGGAATTGCAATTGTGCTCAACAGGCTTCTGGCGGATCGGATTGGAATGCGTCAAATGGGGATGAACGCCCGCGACTCGGTCTGCAAAGAGTACACATGGGATCGTGTGACTGTTCTCACGGAACAAGCTTACGAAGCGACGTTGAGTGGCACCCAAGGTTTTCAAGCGGGATGACATCCCAACTAAAACCCTATTCTTGAGTAACCTTCCAAACAGTACGGGCGGGTATCTAGGCGATCGACGCCTCTGTCAAATCGGCATGCATGCTGGGCGTGGGGGCGGCGTTGATCGTTATTTTGATGGACTGATGCATGCGATTGGGAAAGCTGGTGTGCCGGCGAAGGGGTGTGTTTTCGGGAACGCTCATGACACACTCCCTATGCTCACGCAGTGTTTGGGCGAAACCCAACAAGCTCTTTTCAAACGCCTCGGGAAAATTCGTCGGTTTGGTGATTCTTGTGCCTTACGCGACAATGGCGTCCAGTTGGTCGCTTCCCACTTCGCACTTTATACACTGCCGTTTACGAATATTTTAAAACGCCGCAAGGATGTGAAATTGGTGAGCCATTTTCATGGCCCATGGGCTGATGAATCGGCTGCGGAAAAAGAACAATGGATCGGCGTAGGTCTGAAACGTCTCATCGAACGATGGGTCTATTCTCGCTCGGACAAAATCGTTAGCGACTCTCAGGCTTTTGCGAACCTTGTCTGCACTAGGTACCATGTACCCAAATCGAAAGTCGTGGCGGTTCCTGCGGGGACCGATACGGAGCCGTTCGTTCATGCATCCAAGTCGACGATTGCCGACGCTCGCCATCGGCTTGGGTGGCCTCAGGATCGCAAGATCGTTGTGACCGTTCGCCGACTCTCGCGAAGGATGGGACTTGATCATCTCATTCATGCCGTTTCTGCTATTGCAAAAATTTACCCCGATCTGCTGGTTATGATCGCGGGCAAAGGGTCAATGCGCGATGAACTGCAATCGCAAATCGATCGATTAGGATTACAGTCAATCGTTCAAATGATAGGTTTCATTTCGGACGAGGATCTACCCTACGCGTATAGAGCAGCGGATCTTTCGATTGTTCCATCGACTTCGCTCGAAGGGTTTGGGCTCGTCGCGGTTGAGTCGCTGGCTTCGGGAACACCGGTGATGGTTACTCCCGTGGGTGGCATGCCTGAAATCGTATTGCCGCTCTGCAAGGAACTGGTGCTGGCAGGATTCGACGTAGAGAGTATTGCTGTCGGACTCGATGGATTCCTGCAAGGGCGCATCCTCACGCCCGCAAGCGCGGAATGCGTTCGCTATGTTGAAGCGAACTATACTTGGGATCGCGTTTTGCCCAAGCTTCTAGACGTCTATCGTTACGTCTAAATGACCTACCGTCGAATTTTGCTGCACTTTTTCCTTTCAACTCCGCTTTTCGTTCATGGCTAGCATATTGTACCTCGACCAGTCTGGCCAACTTGGGGGCGCCGAACTCATGCTTGCTGAAATTGCTCGACAGGTTGGTGCTCCAGCTCATGTCATTCTTTTCGACGATGGGCCCTTCGTTGCGTTTCTCGAACAACTAGGCGTTTCAGTACAGGTCGAACGAGCGCGACTAGGGGTTACTAAGTCGGGTGGTTGGTTTGCGTCCGCCAACGCCGTTCCCGCATTGCTCCAGCAGGTCCGAACCATTGTTCGGCATGCGCGTCGGTTCGATTTGATTTATGCAAACACCTCCAAAGCTTTGGTAGTCGGTGCATTGGCTGCGGCTTATCTTCGAAAGCCGCTGGTTTACCATTTGCACGATATCTTGGACGAATCGCACTTTAGTCAAATGAACATCCGTGTTTTAACAAGCCTTGCTCGTCGATTTGCAACGCGAGTTATCGCGAATTCACAAGCGACAGCAGATGCATTTGTTGCCGCTACAGGGGATCGGTCGCGTGTTGATGTCATTTACAATGGATTTGATATTGCCCCATTTTTGGCAGATCAGTCCGACAAGCGAGTCGCGACACGCGGTATTCTCGACACGGAACGTAACTCCTTTGTGACGATCGTCGTCGGGCGCATCGCACGATGGAAGGGACAGCATGTACTATTGGAAGCTGCTCGTTCGCAAAAGGATTGGACCGTATGGATCGTCGGAGATGCTTTGTTCACCGAGGAAGATATGCAGTATCAGCGAGAGCTTAAGGAAATCGCGTCAACCGATGATTTGGTGGGACGTGTCAAATTCTTTGGATTTCGAGAAGATTTACCAACTCTCTATGCGGCAGCGGACGTAGTTGTGCATTGTTCGACCGCCCCGGAACCATTTGGCCGCGTCATTGTCGAGGCGATGCTGTCGGCTCGGCCAGTGGTTGCGTCGAATGCAGGTGGGGCAAAGGAAATCATACGTTCCGATGCGATAGGATGGTTGGTCGCACCTGGAGATGTTGATGCGTTGCGGGAAACGCTTTTGGAGATAAAACGCAACCCCGTGCTTGCGGATTTGCGAGCGCAAGCAGGCAGGTTCGACGCGCTAAGCAGATTTTCCATCGACACGATTTTGGGGCAGATTCGAACGTCGGTGGAAAAATGCGTGTCGTGATTCCGGCCTATCACCCCTCTACAACACACCTTGAACGTATGATTTGGATATTGCTACTTATCGGCCTTCTTGCCCACGCAACCTTGCTGCGGGCGCACTTCCAATGGATGTGGAATGCCGAGCACTTTCAGTTCTTTCCGGTCGCGTTAATGGCGGCAGCTTATTTGGCGTATAAGCGTCGCGGGTTACTTTGGCAGCACAAAACAATCTATGATTCGGATGGACGCGTCCTCAAGTCGTCGCTTCCATCGTCGCGGGGTTGGGTTGTGTCGGCGGGACTTGCACTCGTGTCCATCGCCTTGTTTTTTGCACTTGTGCTTCAGTATCCCTTAGTGGGCTGGCATTGCTTTCTTGCGTTCACAGCGATCCTTTTGTTTGGATCCTACGGGATGCACGGCGTTTGGGCAATGATGCCCGTTTACGTCGTTTTACTTGTCATTAAGCCACTTCCTCAATTCCTTGAACAACCGCTTACCATTCGACTGCAGCAAACCGCAACGCAGTTGGCGAGTTTTCTGCTGGATCTGGTTGGATTACTGCACTACAAGCAGGGTGTTGTCTTGGTTTCCGTTGGAAAGAGCTTTATGGCAGAGGAAGCATGTAGCGGAATCCGTTCCTTGTTTTCGAGCATTACAGCCATCGTATTTTGGGGGCTATTGAATCGCTACAGTTTGCGTCGAAATTGCATCAATGTCATTCAGACGGTTTTTTGGGTTCTGGTATTCAACGCGATTCGAATCGCGATCGTGATTTATGTTGAGGAGAAGTTCGGTTTTTCGATTGCAACGGGCTGGCGGCACGATGTATTAGGTTTCGTGATTTTCCTGTTCATTTTTGGGATGGTGCTGAGCATGGATCAGCTTTTGGCATCCCTCATCGAACCACATTTACTAGACGATACCGACGAAGCGATCGAGGAATCGAGGCAACACATACCGAAAATTGGCTGGACGAATTGGTTGAGATGGGCCGGTAATCGGACCTCGTTGATCGCATGGTGTGCGCTATTTGGATTAATCGCATTATTTGGCGGACAATTGATTTTTATGCGGCCTGATGGTGTCTTTGAAAATACGTACGCCGAGCGACTTGCAGCTCCGGACAAAGAGTGTTTGCCAGACGAGTTGAGTGGTTGGAAATTGGAAGGCTTCGAGCATGTGACCCGACCTGAACAGGATTTGCAAGGATCGGATTCTTTCGTATGGACTTACCGCGACCGGGCAGAAAGAGTGATCGTTTCGTTGGACGGGTCGTTCAACGATTATCACAACCTACAAGTTTGTTATTGGGCTCTCGGGTGGCAGGTCAAAACCAATGCGTTTTACACACCTATTACCAAGAGAATTCAGAACGAAATCGACGGGTCTGGCGAATTTACCCTTTTAAGACTCGATAAGGCGACTGGAGAGCAAGGATTAGTAATTTTTTCCGCCATCGATCGTCGTGGAGAAGTCGTTCCTAAACCCTTGGATGCAACGAGCGATAGATTGATTTTTTTGATGGATCGCTTCGAGAGTACTCTCCGTTTTGCGGTTGGACTTGCACCCAAAGCAAGCCAGCGTCTGACGACGTTCGTACCACCCGTTTCGACGATCCAAATGGTATACATGCCAAGTCATTCGATTGAGGAAGCAGATGTGAATCGTTTACGTCGTTTCTTCTTCGGGATACGCGAGCGGATACAGCAGTCGCCACGATTCAAGCCGTAGATTAAGCGACAAATCGACCGAATGAACGTCAAAAAGTTGGCCCTTTCGAGGAGGGTTGATTTTTTCCTGCTGTTTGCGCCAACCAAAATTACAAAAGCTTGTTCAACGCTGAGCATCTTCAACCCCAAGGGGGGTGGCAACGAAGAATCCGCTTATGGCAATCCGGTCTCCTCAAAATCAATGTAAAGGTGTGCCAATGCACAAAGCGGCCCGCTGTCCGCGTTTTACTCGAGTTCCAACTCGGCAAAGTGCCGTCGATATCCAATCCGAATCGGATTAGGATGGACAAACGCAAGAATGAAAAAGTGGAAGTTTTCTCGCCCAAAACTTGCATTTCGAAGGCGAGTATGGTTCAATCGTAAGTTGCGGTGTTTCTCCTCCAGGAGTCGGTTATGATTCGTGTATTTTGTTTTTGTGTAATGATTCTGGCATCGGCGCGTGTGTCAACGGCTGGCTTAGTAACGATTGATGCGATGGTTCCAGGACCGTTCCCGACGTCTCCGTCATTTCTGAATGCTTCAGGCGTTGGCATTAACAATGTGACGAGAACCCTCACAGGAACCGGTAGCCTCGGTTTTAGTGGTGCGGGCGAAGCAAATCTTGGCCTCCACGCTGGTCAGACAGGCACGCTCACCTATGCCTTCAGTTCTCCACTAACCTTTTCAGATTTTAGTGTTGCTTCGAATGCGAATTGGCTCATGGAACTCAACGTCACGTCGAACAATTTGTCGGCTTTTACGGTTACTGGATTTGTGAATTCAACGTCTTATGGGCCGCTGACGGGTACAGGAGGAATTATTAACGCTAATTTCCTGAGTGCGAGTAATGGTAACATTAATTCTTTGTCATTCCTGTTTGAGACGACGGGTCCTATTGGTAATTTCGAGACGATCTCTGTCAACTCTGTTCGGGCGGTTCCAGAGCCTGCAAGCCTGCTGACGGCCGGTGCGTTCAGCCTAATCGGGGGTTTGGTGTACCGACGACGCAAAGCGAAGAAGATGAAAACGTTGACCGCGTAAGTTAAGGTCGTCTAAACATTGAAACAAGGAATCTCCGTCGATGACGGAGATTTTTTTGGCCACTTCTTACTGGATTTCTTTGATTGGAAGGAAAGATCGGGAATGACTCGATTTTCCCTCTAGTATCGTTTCCACGCCGCAGTTTTGGAACTAAGCTTCGGAGTCACTCACTGCCGATTTTTTTCCACGTTGACTAATTATGCCCAGTTTGCCTCTGGTACTACTGCTAACCGCAATCTTCGGCCATGCATTTTCACTGTGGCTGCACGCAAACCGGATGCTCGCGACCGAGCACTACTCGTTTTTTCCGATTGGAATACTCGGGGCGGTGGTTATTTGGAGGCAACGCCGCGTAGAAATTGCCTCTGTGGCCAACAAAGCGAATCCCACCATTGCGATCGCCATTCTGGGACTTTCCATTGTCAGCGTATTATTGGCGACTCTCTTGACGAGCGGTTTTTTGGGCTGGCTTTCGTTCTTGCTATTCCTGTTCGGTTTTTTTTACATGTGCTTTGGCAGCTCAGGGCTTGTGCGTGCATTGCCTGTTTTGGCAATGCTCTTGGTTTTGACGCCACAACCAGCCGTAATAGATGGCAAGCTGATTCTCAATATGCAGTATGTCGCTAGCTCTCTAGCTAGTTTGGGTCTAGACGAACTCGGAATCATTCACGTTCGGCAGGGCGTGTTGCTCGTCGCCGCGTCTCAGAGTTTTTTAGCCGAGGAGGCCTGTAGTGGCATTCGCTCATTTTTCTCGACCATTGCGGGCACTGTGTTTTGGGGCTTGTTGCATCGATACTTTCTACCACGACATTTGCTCAATTTGGTTCAGGCTATATTTTGGGTGATCGTTTTCAATTCGGCACGCATTGTGTTGGTTGTCCTGGTTGAGGAGTGGAGCGACTACTCGGTGTCCTCCGGTTGGAAGCATGATTTACTCGGCTTCATCATATTCTTTTGCATCGGTGGAATGGTACTCTGCACCGATAGCTTGTTTCGCGCATTTGTACCCCTAAAAAGGGTAGATCGAGATGAGAGTGAGGAAACCGAAAAGATTGAAATAGCAGCTCCAACGCCAACGCCAGAGGAATGGAGATTCCCCGTCTGGGCATTGCCAGAACGCCAGTGGGTTTTACCAATCGCAGGAGTATTTGCCTTGGTTGGAATTCTAGGCTTACGCGTCTTTTCGCTAGCTCCCGCCGAATCCGTACTTGCTGGCGCGTTGCCGGCGGTAAATGAATCAACGATTCCCAAAACGATTGGGAACTGGTCGGTGACAGGTTATCGTGAAGTTAAACGAACGTTGGACGACTTGCAGGGAGAACGCTCTTGGGTTTGGGAGCTGAGCAACGGACCCCGGAAGATATCGATTTCGGTCGACGGAGATTGGGCTGATTACCATGATCTGGGGGAGTGCTATTCGGCCATGAATTGGATTTTGACGCGTAATTTCCTCTATCCCAGCCTCCAAAGTATTGTAGATGGAATAGTTGATTCGAGCTTACCGTCCTGCACTCGGCTCGATATGCGACGGTTATCGGGGGAACAAGGAATAGTGTATTATTCAGTCGTCGACCGTACAGGGCACATTGTTTTGCCGCAAACCTATTTAGGCCGCGAAACCGTTGTTTATTTGCGCGAGAAGATCGTGAACCAATTGAGGGCTGTTTTTTGGCTGCCGATGAACCGAATGCTTCGAGAGACGACATTCGCTCCACCGGTCAGTACTGTTCAAATACTTTATTTACCCAAAGAAAAACTGACCGATCGGGAAATAGCCGAACTACAGGAGTTGTATTTGCAGATCCGAGCGATCCTATTAGTTGACAAACGTTTTGGAGGCGTTAAATGAGATTTCTGTTTCATCAATTCCTTCAACTGCTTGGAAACGTAACCGAATTCTTTGAATTCATATTGACGAGCGTCTTTCCTAAGTGGAATGGGGATGGGGCCCGGAAGCCCTGGCATTGGTTTTTGCGATTGACTCTGCTGCCGTGGACCATTCTTCGAGCTCTATTTTTAACTTTGGTGGCGGTTGTCTCGTTTCCATTCAGCCGAATTTTTAAGATGGATCGCGAGGGACGAATCAATCTCTATTGGGGATTGCCATCAGTCATTGGATTTAGCATTGTGACAGCAGTGGTTATCTCATCGTTCATCAATGGAAGTTCCGTCGAGACTCGATACCAGAATAAAATGCAATCGGCTATTCGTCTAAAGGATTTCAAGCAAGCAAAACTACTTTGTAGTCGACTGATGACGGGCTCAGCTAACCCCGACCCGGACATTCTCTTAACGTACGCGGATTTGCTTGACAAAACAGGCGAAACGGGTCGGGCTGAATCCATCATTCAGAAATTGGCACCTGATGAAACTGTTGGCAATGCAAAGGCTCACCGGTTGCGTGCAATGCAAATTGCTAGGATGACAGACCGTGGCAATGATCCGGAATTGATGCGAAAACTGCGCTGGCACTTGGAAAAAAGTGGTGCAACGACCACCCCCGAGCTCAATCAAATCTGGGCAGCATACTACATTGCTGTCGGGCAATCGGGCCTAGCGGCTGAGCACTGGGAAAAGGCTGCCAAAGAGGACCCCAGGTTCTTGTTATCACTTGCGGATTTGTACACTAAGTTGGGAAACTCGTCTGGAGTGACGCGTACGTTGCGAGATGCGAAGAATTATTTCGAGAATGCGATAAAAAACGACCCCTTTAATACGGAGTCGCGTTTGACACTGGCTGCGATTTATTTACGCCAGGAGAAATTTGAGGATGCCGAACGCGTATTGCAAGACGGGTGTCGATTGCAGCCAGATGCTCGGATCACTCGAGCTACGGCCGAGTATTTCGTATTGCAACACGATCGCAAGGTTTTGGAGGGACGAAGCGTTGGAGAACAATTGGCAATGCTCCAAAAAGCTTTGTCGATTGACATCAACTGTGTTCCAATTTATCAACGCCTCATCACGCAGTTTCGACGAGGAGCGCCCGAATCCGAAACCGGGATTGAGAGCATGTTGACTTCGACAATTGCACGGGGCGAATCAACAGCGCTGGCCCATTTTGCTCTCAGCAACGTGTATTGGTTACAGGGGAAAAGCAGCGAAGCGGATCGGGAACTACAACAAGCGTACAAGCAGGACAGCAGTTTTGCGGTGATCGCGAATAACCTGGCATGGATGTTAGCAACCCGCGAGCCCCCTGAGCTTGAGCAGGCCCTGGAAATAATAACGGCAGTTTTGAAGAACGAGCCGAGTGTCGCCCAGTTCAGGGATACCTATGCGACGATACTGATGAAACAAGGGGATCACGAACAAGCAATCGCGGAATTTGAAAAAGCACTGCCTGGGCTAACGGACCGAACGACGGTTCATCAGAATCTGGCTAGTTTATATCGTGAAATCGGACATGCCGCGATGGCAACAGAGCATGAGAAATTGGCTGAGGAATTAAAGAAGGAGTAGCGAAGGCATGGGCGGTGCGACAATGATCAGTTGAGACAACAAAGGTCGCACCCGATGGCATCGGAGACGTAGAATTGCACCTAACGTTGGTCTTGCAATTGACTTTTTCGGACGTTTTCCCGTTTAGATTCCCGCTTTGAGATGGTAGTATTGAGCGTTCGTTGACATTAAAAACGGGGCGAAGATTGCCACTGCAAGCCTCACGTCACTTAAATTAGATTTTTTCATGTTAACTCCTGCCGGCCGATATGACGAAAATTCTGCTTTCAGCGGCCAAATTGTCACGCCGTTTCAAGAGGACATAGGGATTCCGAAGATTGACCTCTACGGGGCAATTCTTCGACGCAAGTTCATCATTATCTTATTTGCATTTTTTGGTGCTGGGGTTGGCTACTTAGTCTACAGCCAAGCGAAGCCGTTTTATGCGTCGTCACTCAGACTGATGATTTGGGTCCAGACGCCACCGACCATCGTCAATGGCGAAATCGTGCCTCAAACGGTTTCGATGGCGAAACAGCAAAGTCTCATTGCCAGCAATTTGGTTCTTTCAAATGCAATTCGCTCGGGGGAGTTCGAAAAACTGGATACTTTCAAAGGCTCTCTTGGACCCGTTGGGGCTCTAAAGAAGATGCTCAAGGTCATGCCGGTTGAAAAGAATGCCGATGCACTGGACCTGACCTTGACGGGCCCTGTGATCGAGGAATTGCCCCAAATGCTAGAACAAATAGTCGAAGCATACAAAACGATCATTGAGGACGACACATTAAGCGCTGGTAAAGAGGCGATTGGGTTAATCGAACGCCTTCAGCAACGTCTAGAGGAAGATCAAAAAGCGGACCAAACGAAGTATTACAGCTTGTTAAAGAATCTCAACTTGACATCGGAAAACGAAGCTGGAAAGTGGGTCAATCCCTCCACGGCAGATATTCAACGTCTCAAAAATGAACGGGACGTGTCCTCGAAGTTGCTTGCGGAATTGGACCAAAAGTTGAAGGCCCTCCGGGCGGCTTTCGAAGGAGAAACCAATTTGAGCAAGCAACTGATTTTGATTGAAGCGAAAAAGGCCCTTCAGGTTCCAGAGGAACGAATGGATGCCGATCTTGAAAAGGTTCGCGGAAATGTGATAAGGGTTCAGAGTAGATTGGATGCTCTGGACGGGCGGATTTTTGATCTCACAACACAGCGTGATGAATTGCGAAAGCAGTTTGGCCCTCGCCACCAAACAATCGCAACTCTTGAAAATTCCCTACAGGCGTTTAGTGTGAAACGGAGCGAAATGGTTGAGGAATTGGAAAGCTTAAATGCGGGTGTTGAAACGAAAATCGAGGGGCTAAAGATAGTCGATTCGCAGAACGATACCAGGACAAAGGATATCGATCTTCTGGAATTGTACGAGACAAAGCTAAGGATTGAACAGAACATCGCAAACAAGCAATTCAATAAGGTATCCGAAGAGATTCAAAATCTTGAGACCAGGTCGAAGGTGATTGCGGCCGATGTGGCGGAAGTGAACATGCTCAAAACCCAAATCAATGAGCGCCGAGACGCCGTGGCGAAAATTCTTGATAAACTGTCTGCCATCAATGTGCTGTCAACCAACTACACAACCACAAAAGTCCGTGTCATCGATCCGGCGTCTGGGGCGATTCAAGTCGCGCCCAAGTTGTTGACCTATCTTTCCATTGCGACTCTCATTGCATCCATGCTCGGCGTTGGGCTTGCAATTTTAATCGATCAAAGCGATTTGGCGTATCGAACGCCACTCGACATTCAGCACAGCCTCGGCGTACCGGTAATCTGCAAGATTCCGAAGATCAAAACCAAGAAGGCTCTTTCGGGCCAATCCGCGTCACCGATCCTGGTGACTGTTCATAATCCCCAATCGCCAGCCTCAGAAACCTTTCGCGCAGCCCGGACGGCACTGTTGTTCTCAGCGCAACAAAACAGCACCAAGGTGTTTTTGTTCACGAGTCCATCACCTGGGGATGGCAAGTCTACGAGCGCAAGCAACCTAGCGGTATCGCTCGCGCAAGCCAAGAAACGGGTCGTTTTAGTTGACGCAGACTTCCGCCGGCCAAGAGTTCAGCAAAATTTTGGCATCGATATTGAGCCCGGTTGCGTGGAAGCGTTGAACGGAACGCTCAGTCTCGATGAAGCCATCCGTCCATGCGAGTTCCAATCCAACTTGTTTCTATTGACGTCGGGCGGCCGTCCGAAGGATGCCGCTGAATTGATTGCATCGACCGAATTTACAGACCTGATTAAACAGCTTCGAGAAAAATTCGATATCGTGATTATCGATTCGCCGCCTATTCTACCCGTTGCGGATTCCACAAGTTTGTCGTCGGTAGTAGACGGCGTCTTCCTAGTAATTCGAATCCGTAAAGGGGTCATGCTTGCGGCCAGCAAGGCCAAAGAAAGACTTGACATGGTTCAAGCAAAGATACTGGGTGTGATTGTTAATGGAATGGACGAAAACGTTTACTACAGTGAGTATGGAACGTACTACCGCGGTGCTTACTATTCCGGAAGTGGTCGATACTACGAAAACCAAAATTCGAACTATGCTGAAAAGTCTGTACGAGAAGCCAAACGTTCTAGCAAAAAATCGGATGTCGAGGTTTAAGGTATTGGTTTAGAATCCTCTAACTGGAACGCCCTTTGAAACTATCTAGTTATTTCTCAAAAACCTAATGCGTTAGCGATAGTCACCGCAATTAGGTACGTGGCTGCCTGTGGCTGGAACTCAGCTATTTTGAAGCTCGAATAAGTCGAATCTGGATCGGCTGCGGGAATTGCAAAGTCATGTCGAGCGTGTTGTCATCGAACAGCTTGTGGCGAATCGTGAGCTCTCCCTGAGTGCAATTTGATCGGTGTGACTATCGGGATGACAGCTCGCGCAAGAAAACGTTCCTGTGGACGAAGCCGCTGCCGTCTCGAACGCCACGCGACCGCGCTTGACCGCAGGATGAGTCGGATCATTCAACGTTACAGTGGCCGTTACTCGGGGTGTCGTGCGATCCTTGAGGTCGACTAGACTGACAGTATTAGCCAATGCGTTAAGCACCCATGCCGCATTCAGCTTGCCATCGGACTGATGTTGTAAGGCAATTCCACGAGGAATCGAATCGACATCAATTCGTCCCAGAACATCACCACTCTTCGCGTCCACGGTGAACAGTTTGTCGGAAGCGGCGGCCGAAACCACCAGCGTAGAATCGTCTTGACTGACTTCGATAGCAAACGGCGTGGCCAATGCCTGCCCGGGATCAGGCTGCTGAGGCGGCAGTTTTTCCAGTTCGATGAATTCCGGAACTGCGGCATTCTTGTCGGATCCAAATGGAACGCGAGTAATACGATTCAGAAATGCACGATTTTGCAGTTGGCTAAGATCATGTCCCTTTGTTCCGGCGCGACCATTCACATCATTGCGGGCATCCGTTTGCGAGACAAACACAGTCCCCCGTGAATCTACCGCCAATCCATAGAGTAGCGTTCCCAATGTGTCGACCGTCTGTAGTAGCTCATCCGTCTTGGTATCGAAGACGAATAGGTCACGATCGGGCACATCGGGATGTTTCACGATGTCGACAACATGCCCCAAAGACAACACATTGTTGTGGAGGATGGAATGTTCCCATGCATCGAACGTTACTAGGTCGCCGTCGATCTTTTCCTTGTTGCCACCCGACAATTGAGTCTTGTTGTTAGATTCGAACGGTATGACATACAGCTTGCCACCACGAACTTTGATTGCTCGCGCATCCTGAGCCGGAATCGTCAGCCGCTTAGTGACTTTTCGCGTTTTAACATCCACGACGGCGATCTGATTCTCAGACGACAGTGCGACATATGCCTTGTCGTTGCTGGCGAAAGCGATTCCAGCCGGCTCATCAAACGTAGTGGCTCGCTTGGAATCATATTCCTGAATGGTTGCAATGACGTTCCAATACGTTGGGCTGTTCCTGTCGTTGTCGATCACACTGACCGAATCCGACACGTGATTGGAAACCCATACTTCACGTCCATCGGGTCGAACGGCAACACTCACGGGATCCACACCGGCCGGAATCCGTTGCACGAGTTTCTGAGTCGCGACATCAATCACGTCGACGGTACCCGAAGGAGTATTCGCTACGAAGACTAGGTCTCCAGCGATTGCAATAGGATTTGCGTGCGGGCTGACGAACGTTGGATGACCAATAGCAACGAAGCCCACTTTTGCCTTTACAGCATTTTCGGTAGTCGATAGCCCCGAGTTTGGCTCGCTTTGCGAAGCTTAGTTGCTTGGCTCACCTGAGATAAGCATCGAAATCGGGATTAGCGTGAACACTCATGTAACGGAAAGGACTGCGGTCTTCATCAATTGGACTCCTGTGGATTCATTGACCACTGACATGTGACTCTACTGACAGATGGACCTAGTTGCGAAATGCAATTCATGAATTGGTAACATTCATATCTGGTCCATGAATACTCAACTGTTCTGTACGGACTGACGCAGACTGTGAATATCGCCGTCCATTGAGAAGAACACCCAACCATGTGTTTCTGACGAGGAATTGATAGCTGAGCAACAGCACGCTAGTAGTAGCTACGAAGATGATGACAACCTTGACACCAGACGGCAATGGAAGATCACGCACGAGATACTGGACGTAAATAATCAGTGGGATGTGGATTAGGTACTGCCAGTAGGATGAATCGGAAAGATATCGCACCCAAGGACTTTGTGCGTGGAAGTGGCGGTGAAAGAGACCTATCGTTCCGAAGGACATGTACCATGCGAAACTGACTTGAAATAGGGCGGCTGCAATCTTAGCACCTGTCGCAGTCGATCCTCGGAGAATCAGCCCCAGTGGAAACAGCACGAGCAAGGCAACCGCCAGCATCCACCAAAAGCCGTGCCCAACCGCGGCGTCGCGATCATTTGCATCGAAGTACAAGAGTCCGAATCCAAAGAAGATGGCGTAATATGCCAGCACGGCAGGCATTGGCAATAATCCAATCGACGTATCCGGCCCGAAGGCACCGGGCATTTGCCCCATAAGGAACTGAGGCACAGCAGTCAAAGGAATCAGCCACAGGAAGCGACGCGTCGATAACAGCCAGGATGGAGGCACTGCTGGAATTGGCAATACCTGCGTCAACTTTATCAGAACCGCGAAAATGCAGACATACCAGCATAGGAACCAAAGAAACCACAAATGGCCAAACAGCGGAAAGTACATCAAAAGGTTGACAATCGAATTGAGACGGGAAGGATATTCCGAGTCGATCGGAAGTGATGCTATTTTGCGACCAGTGCGTTCGCTGATCAAAGTTGCGATCGCTTCACGGCCCTTTAGAACATCGATTCGTTCGGCCGGTACCCGGAAAAGATTTGCAATAAATGCTGTCGTTCCCCAATCGATCAAAAGTAATTCATCCGGCCGTTTGCCTTCCTTATTTAAGGCAATCAAGCTGGCATCGGACTTCAACAATAATTCAGCGATGTTGGCCCGTCCAAAGAAGCAAGCAACATGTAGAGGTGTTGCCCCATTCGGGTCTTTTAACTGAACATCGCCCCCGTGAGAAAGGTATTTTTCGACCGCTGCCTGATCTGCCGTGGCGACATCACCCCAAATCTTGATTTCGGAAGCAGGAGTGGGAATGGCATTCTCCGCCTCGCCACGATCCGCGACAACACTTGCTGTTGCTGTAGTTGCTTGAGAACGGACGGAGCCAGAACGCACGGAGCCAGACACAACCCATGTCAATGGAATGATCGTCAACAACCCCAGCAGCATGGGAATGAAGATTCGTTTGAAGCGGTGCGAAAGCAATTCACGAAGTCCCCGTTTCCGCCACAGCATCGCGGTGAAGAATCCGCTGACCAAAAAAAACAGCGGCATTCGCCAGCCATGAATAAAAGAGAGAAGCACGCCGTACCATGGACTTGCTTGAGAATCCTCCACCGCCCAGATGACACCAATGCCTGGAATGAACGACATAATGCCGTGCAGCATGATTCCCAGTAGCATCGCGAAAGCGCGCAACGCATCGAGATCATGTCGGCGTGATGAAGCCGAAGTTGATGCTGGGATCAAATCAGTCACTGTGTTCGTCATTTCGACTCCAACGATACCGTGTATTTACTCAAAATCTCAGCAATCTGCTCGCGTGCGACAGCGACGACATCGAGTTCGCATTTCAGTCCAAGAGATCCGTACACATGTTGATAGATGGCTCCCAGTTCCGCGTTCATTTCGATCGAAGTTGCAGCCAGAGGAGTCAAACCATGCTTGTTAACGTTGTTCGGATCCGCTCCCGACTTCAGAAGCAGCTCAACCATTTTCGGTCGGCAGAAGAAACTTGCCAAGTGGAGTGCGGAATCACCGGAGTGATTTTGCGAATCAAGATGCGCATTTGCATGAATCAAGAGCTGGGCCGCATCAAGTTGTCCGAAAAACGCGGCTAGCATAAGCGGTGTACTTCCACCGAAGTCTTCTCTCATGTTCAGATCCGTACCCGCGTGGATGTGTTGTTCGATGACCGAGGTGTTACCGGTTATTGCTGCCTGCCAGATGCTTACAGTTGGAACATTATTAGATGCCTTTGGAGCAGCGGCCATCAGCAAAGCCATGATCTTAGGCCGCTCAAGCTGAATCCGAGCAAGATCCAGCCGCTGACCCAATTCCTTCTCAACATTTCGGTAAAACGATTCCAGGCCGTTACTCCACGTGAGGGCAACTAGATCCATTGCATTGAATCCACGATGGTTCCGCATCGCAGGATCGGCACCCGCGGCCAACAGTAAACGAACAATGTCCGTGTGCCCAAGGAACGCGGCCATCTGAAGCGGCACATTTCCTTCTGCATCGCCAAGTGCTACACTCGCCCCTTCAGAAAGCAGCAATTCGACCGTGGCGTGCTGATGAAACAACGTTGCAATGTGAAGCGGTGTCAGACCATTTTCACAGCGAGCATCCACTGCCACATTGTTTTGCAGTTCCTCTCGAATTTCATTACGATCACCTCGACCAGCCGCCGCCCAGATGTTCTTTTCCGACAACGGGACACTCAATGTGACGTGACCCAATGTCGGATAGGCCATCGCGCGCACCACATCAATTGCTCGAAGACCTCGTAAAGACCGTTTTGCCTTCCTTGATGGTTTCCAGAACAACGATGTCTTTGATCGTTGTCGATTCCACCTTGAGCGGATTCTTATCGAGGATCACCAAGTCGGCAAGCTTGCCCGCTTCCAGCGTTCCTTTGGATGATTCCTCTTTCAGTTGGTACGCAGCCATCGCTGTAACGGCCCGGAGTGCGTGGTAGGGAGGAATGGTTTCCTCTGGTCCAACCACTTGGCCACTTGCCGAAATACGATTCACTCCGGCATCGACCAATGCCAAAATGGAGGGGACTGGTGTTACAGGCGCGTCGTGTGAAAAGGTGAATGGCAGACCATTTCTCAAGAAAGTTCGAGAGGCCAGTGCGATGGCAGCTCGTTCCTGCCCCCAGAGCCTGACCACGGCATCTCCAGCCGTCGCGATTCCCGCCGTGAGGAAACTGGGGATTGCGCCGTAGATTTTGATTTTTTCTATCTGGTCCACTCGCACCAACGCGGCGTGGACAAAGACCGGTCGATGATCTCGCATGCCATATTTCTTCACCGCCTTGGCGATCGCTGAGAGAGCTTGATCCGCAGCCGCATCCCCATTCATGTGCATATGGATCTGTAAGTCGCTCGCCCAATACTTGTCAAACACGGCATCAAGGACTTCGTCAGGTATCTGTTGGTACCCAGAGAAGGCACCGGTCTTTCCCGGCGGATTCTGAGAGTATGGCTGGGTGAACCAAGCGGTATCGAGACTCCCATCCAACCAGAATTTGACACCTCCCATTCGAACGCGATTCACATAACGCCGATCAAGATCCGGGCGAGCGGTCCTCAATTGCTCGACGATACCATCTGAGTTAGGGTTGTATTGGGATGCGACGGAGTAAGCTGCTGCGAGCGTATCATCCAATGACGAGTCTTTCGCAGCGATGTAGAGGTCAATGGGCAAGAGTTTTTTATCGATCGCATTGAGGACGATTCCGATGTCATCGTTACCAAGTCCCAATCCGGCCTCCATCGCCGTGGTCTGACCATAGCTCGCCCAAACCTCCGCGGCTCCAGTGATTGCCCGCGCTGCCAATTCTCCGGTAAGCGCGGGCCGCTTGCTCCGAACCGCATTAAGAGCCGTTTCCTCCATCGGGCCCAACAGCGATTTTCCATCGGTTTTGCGGTCGAATGATCCACCGGTCGGGTTCGGAGAATCCGCTGTGATCCCAGCCGCTTGGAATGCCTGGCCATTCGCAGCCCCCAAATGCCCCGACGAATCGACGATCATCACCGGGCGATTGGCCGATATTTGATCGAGCTCTTCGCCCGTCGGAGCGCGGCCTTCCTTCAGCGTTCGTGCTTGATACCCAAATCCGACAACCCATGCACCCTCAGGAGTACGTTCTGCCTGTTTCTTCATCCTCGAAACAAGTTCCGCGATGTCGGCACAGTCGAACAAATTCGCATCGACCAGGTTCTTTCCGAAATAGACGAAGTGCCCGTGCGTATCGATGAACCCTGGCAAAAGCGTCTTGCCTTTCAGGTCGATACGTTTGCTGTTGGTACCAGCGAGTCTTGCCGACTCGGCAAGCGTTCCAGCGTACAGAATCTTCCCATCCTTCACCACCAAACTCTCAACATACTCCGGCGTCGTCCCGCGCATGGTGAGGATATCCCCCCCCAAAAAAATGCGTGCTTCCAACTCAGGATTGGCCAGCTGCTGAGCCAAACAAGTTGCCCCAGAAAGAGCCCATGACAAAACGAAGAACGTTGAGAGAAATAGCTTGCCCTTAGACATCAATTAGCCCTAAAGATGGAGGAGTGACGCGGGTGGAAAGTGCATAAGCGTATCGCTTACAGTCTAATTATTAAGCGAAACCTTGACAACGAGCTTAGATGGTCATGTCAGTTTTTTGAGAACCAGTGGAACTCCTCTTGACTCGATATTTTCCCTATTTCTATAAGCCAAGCATTGCGATAGCTCGGTTGGCGGCGGGCGGTTTATGGACGAAGTCCACGGAGAATGGCGGCATGCGATACCTGATCTGCGTTGGATTTCTCGTCTTTGTCGGAACTGCTTCTATCACCGTCTCTGCGCAGTCACCTATCGTAAGGAAAGACGTAGCGTCCGAGGAAAACACTGACAACGCGGATGCCGAAGCCGATCCGAATACCATCCGCAGTCAATCGAGTGAGTCTTGGGTGGATGGGGACTCGGGTGCCGCCAAAGGCAAGCCTATCGCGTTGCCTGTGCCGAGGGTCGCGCCACAGTCCGAGGGTAAAATGGAACTTCTATTTGGTGCTGGGACACTCAAGGCCAGCGGGACTTTGTCTATCTTAACGGTCAACGGAACACAACGATCCTACGTGCCCTGGAGTCCCCTCTTTCTTCTTCCTCCGTCCCCATTTGGACTGGATACTTCGACGTTCGAAATGCATGCTCGGCAATCGAATTTTCAACTGCTCTATGATGGCCCGAAGATCGAAGGATGGAAGACGGGCGCGCTCGCCAAGGTCTACATGTCAAACTCGAGCCTCACCTCGGACACCTACGGCGTTTTACCGGTTGTTGCATTCGGCGAAATGAAGAATGACGATTGGCGTTTCGCGATCGGTCTGCAACCCGACTTGTTCGCCCCTCGCGATCCGGGCGTAATTCCGATGACGCTGATGGGCGGAGCAGGAAATGCCGGTACGTTTCGAGGCCAAATTCGCCTTGAACGCTCCTGGACGCCAAGCGAAAACTTCCAAACGACCTTGCAGGCTGCCCTAAGCGATCCGATATCCACGGTGTTGCTCGATGCAACGCGCCGTACAACCGAAGGGAATGGTTGGCCCAATTTAGAAATCCGAGGCGTCCTGGGGTTGGGGGCAAAAGAGGAATTGGCAGGTGGACGAACGGAAAGACCGATTGAACTAGGTATTGCTGGCTTAGTAGGCCAGATTCGAAATACTCAAAACGTATTCGATTTAGACGATATCAATCCAAATATCCCTGTCCGTTCGGTCATCAATGTCGATGGTTTGTCGGTCGATGGCAAGATTAATCTCACGGCCAATACCGGACTCATAGGCGAAGGTTACGTTGGGCAAGGCCTAGGCAATTACGCGGGTAATATTTTCCAAACCTATCATCCAGAGACCTATGCAGTGATCCGCGGACGGGGTGGTTTCCTGGAACTATTCCATTATTGGAACGAACGATTGCAAGTTCATGTTGGGTATGGTGTGGAAGGACCACTTCGCCAAGATCTGCCCGCAGTGGGTACCGGCATTTTGAAGAATTCCGCTTACTTTGCGAGCATGTTCTGCGATATCACGAAATTCCTACAGTACAGCTTCCAAGTCGACTATCGCCATACAGACTACGTGACGCTCAATGACAATCGAGGCTTTGTTTTCTACAATCAATTCGTCATGCGGTACTAACCTCGTTTGAAAATTAGGTTCGGATCTCACATCCTAAATCCGGTTTATCCTAGCGCTTTCTGTATCACCATGCCCCACCCCAGTGAGTCTAAACGGGTCGTCTGCACTAGGATGTCTCCATGCCTGACAACATCCAAAACGAAGATGCGACTAGACCGAAGCGAAATCGCAAGGCTCGCCCTCTCAGCCTTCGTAGCTTGTTCGGAATGAACTCGGGCGAGGGAGGAGACCACTCGCCAAAAAATCTACCTTTGCTGGTTGCGGGGGGGGGGGTAAGTTAGGATTGCGGCACGGTCAGCATTTGGCCTTCGACGTTGAAAAAAGTCTTCCACTTGCGAATGTCCATCTAACGTTGGCTCAAAAGATGGGAGTTAAAACAGAAAAGTTTTCCGATGCAACTGGAACGTTAACAGGACTGACTCAGTCCAGCTAGTTCGGGCATCGTAGGCATAGTCGCGCCTCAGCCGTAATCGCCGTAGTGTGGGCCTCTGAGCCCGCACGACGGCAGGCTCGGCAATCTACGCACGGGGCCGGAGCCCCATGCTACGGTAGTGATCGACCAAAAGACCATTTTTTTCCGACTGGCGCGTACAATGAGAATCGTTTCCAAATTTTGCACTCGAGTAATCAAAGTGCGTGCTTGAACGCGGAGTTCGATTGTGCGCGGCGAAGACACTTGGAACCTCGACCCTCCACCGGATTTTCAGGGATTTCGTGAAGATCTTCCGATGAAAGTCTATATGCGGAACATGCCCCATTGGAGGCAGCAAGGGGCCACTTATTATGTGACCTTTCGACTCGACGACTCAATCCCTTCGCACTGCATCGAACTCTTGAAGCGGCTTCAAACGGAATGGTTGGCTACAAATCCACCACCCCAAAGTAAGCAAGCTTTGGATCATTTAGGTCGAGTTCTTTTCGAACGCGTCGAATATTGGCTTGATCAAGGAATGGGAAGCTGTGTTTTGCAAGACGAACAGCTTTCGAAAACCGTTGACGGATCGCTTAAGTGTTTTCATCAAGTCCGCTATGAACTTGGCGCGAGCGTCGTCATGTCCAACCATGTTCATTGCATCCTACGACCGCTGCTCACATCAAACATTGAGTTGGAGGATATTCTTGGAAGCTGTAAATCCTTCACTGCGAAGAGAATAAACGAGCACCTCAATCAATCCGGTACGATCTGGCAACAGGAAAGCTATGATCGAATTGTTCGAGATCCGGAACATCTTTGGCGATGCTTGCAGTATATTGGAAGAAATCCAAGTAAAGCGGGTCGATCTAACGAGTCTTGTCGGCTATGGGTAAATCCTGAATGGGAGAAGCTTGGGTGGACATTTGTAAGCGAGCTCGATACCTCACCGTAATGTGGGCCTCTGAGCCCGCACTACGGCCGGCGCAGCAATCTACGCACGGGTCGGAGTCATGTTACGGTAGGATTCGCGTCAGTTGGTATTAATCCACTCGGCCGTAATCTCCGTCGTACGGGCTCAGAGGCCCATACTACGGCGGATTAAGTAATTCGCGCAATGATCAGAGCCCTCATGCTGCAGGTGGCTCTTCGAGCGTCGAAGACGTCGTATGTGACCAACGAAAAACGAAAAAGTCCGGTGCTGGAGTGGACCAACACCGGACTTGAAACATTTTCGTTGCTATCGCATCGCAAAAAACCGATGGAAAAAACCGATGGGGACACAGCACTTTTGAACGAATCGAATCTCACAGGAACATTCTTCGCCATTCGATCGCAGATTTTGCCACCGCAATTGCAAAATGTGTCACGGAAAATGCCGAAGTGGTGAGCCCCCCATGCGGTTGGCTACGTTGGCTACCATGCGGTTGGCTATCAGACTTAGGCTTCGATTATGCTTTAGAAGGTTAACAGTATACCTACTAATCCTGCAACTCGCCCTTGGGTTCATTGATCTGATTGATACTCTTGATGATTAAGCTGCCCAGTGATCGCGTAGTGTGCGGATTGCCGTTTCCATTAAGAATTGAGACGTTCAGACGCATAGCCAATTCTCTGAGTGTCGGTTTCGCCGGGATAATTAGTTTCCCGGATCGTTCAACTTCGATCGTACCGTTTTCAAGTTCGCGAATTAAGTAACCCTCAAAGGTAACGCTTGTAACAGTAGCGATTCCTGGGCTTTTTGGTTTCAGTAGCCTGCTTAACGCAAGGTCTCGTCGTCCGTTTCTCTCGTTCGACATCATCTCCAATGCCGCTGCCAAGGGCGTGTCAAGTAAAGTCTCGATTTGCATTTCTGCAGTATTCATTCGCAGTACGATTATGCGATCTACGTGATTGAGCGTATTCACGTTGAATGAGATGTGCCCTGCCGAGTCCATCATTGCCGTCGTCTTTACTGAAATTCTCTCGCCAGTTGAACTAACGACATCGTAACCCTTCTGGTTGACTTCACTAGCCATTTGCCCATTGGAAATCAATGCGGCATACAATTCGCCAATTCGGCCACATAGATGTCGCAACTCCGTGGGCGGCACACCCCAATTTAGTTCTCGTTCAAACCAAGACATCGCTTCTCCGAGCGATTGGATTAGTTGCATCTGTGTGAGGGCCATCAATTGCTCGTTAGAAATGAATAGTAGTAGGGGGCGTCATGAATTGAGATGTCGCGACATCATCCGTGTCGTATTCTAATCCAAGTCAGACGTAGTCTTGGCCAACTTCAACGCTTCGCTCGACACATATCAACTGGGTATTGATGCGGACGTTTGGTGTGAGCTGACTTGGGACTTTGGCACGTTGTTCGCAACCGTTGCGGGCAAGCCGACAGTGAGCGAGTCGACTCGCAGCCGCAACCGCCAACAGCGTTACAAGATACGCAATCGAGCCAAAGAGTTGTTCACGAGCTAAGGGCTTCGACGCTAGGTCGAAACCACCCATTTGTAGTTTTGCTAACGAAGGTGTACTCGATAACTTTAACGTGCGCCTACGGCTAACGGTTAAACGAAACGGCTAACGGTTAAACGAAACCTGCGAAATTGGGCTTCGTTGAACGGTATCGCGGTTCAACATCGTGGACAACTTACGAGCGATCGGTTGGTCTTGTATTCCCTACGATCGCTACATGCCGCTCCTTTTTGTTTTTGTTGAGCTGCATGTTGAAGGTTTGTCGATGATCAAAAATTGGTGGTAGCGATCGAGCATCTGGATGCTAATTCGATGATGACTGTTTCCTTTGTGCAGGGATGTGGCCAAGGAAATTCAAATGACCAGCTCTACAAAACGCATCCCAAGAAAATGACTCGCAAAAAAACAACGAAACGTAATGACTTAGCTCCTCCGCCAAAAACCGCTACGGCACAGTCGCAAGTCGATGCAGGACGTCAACCTCGGACCCTCGGTTGGTTTGTCTTGATCGTTGGAGCATGCAGCACTTGGTATTGGTATCGACCCCTTCCAAAATCGGTTACGGAGACCGTCCATTCCACGATTCCAAACGACTGGCCAACCTCGCAATCGGGGCCGCGAAGCCTTTGGACGGATGATGGCTTGATTGTTCCAAGTATCGACGACATCAAGTTCCACAACGCTGTCGATCGGCTTGGTCCCCCGGCTCCAAGTTCCGACAATTCCCCATTGGTTGGAACGCCCAACGTTTCCGTGATTCCGTGGGAGGATACTCGCAAGGATTTTCGCGATGTGCTTCGAGCCGAAGTTCTACCAAGATTACCGGTCGAGCCCTTGGTAACTTCCGTACCGATCGATTCGAAACCCCCGACATGGACGCCAGACGATCAAAATTCGCTCTCCCCCAAAGCATCCAAGGATCGAGAAGCGAAATGGCCAGATGCAGGCTATGTACCTGAACAGGTCGTCCAGAAAGCAAAACAGAAGCAGGCCAATAAAATTACGACCAAGATTCCACAACTTCTAGAAACCGGCATGCGATCGATTCGAACTTCGGAAGAGATCGAGACCGCCGGTCGAGGCGACGTTTCGAATCCATCCGGGCTCGAGTCCATCCCTCAAGAACCAGCCGTACCTCGCCAACCTAATTTCATCCGGCAGCCGACGAAGAAGTAGTGTTCGCAAATAGAATGGAACCGATGCGAACCATCGTCGCCCCTTGTTCGATCGCAATTTCGAAGTCGTCGCTCATTCCCATGGAAAGTTCGTTCAACGGCAATCCAAACCGAACGGCCCAGCGATCGCGAAGAATTCGGAGCACCTCGAAGTCGGTGCGGGCTTGGTCTTGGCCGCCATTCAAGCTTCCCATTCCCATTAGCCCGACGATCTTCAAGGTTGGGGATTTTTCTCGTCGAGTAAGCCATTTCTCAAGCAATTGCTCCCCTTCCACCACCGAAAGTCCCGTTTTGTCCGGGTCGCCTGAAATATTCACTTCGAGTAGCAGATCGAGGGGGTTTTCACGAGGTCCGACGTCTTGCTCAACTTGCTGAAGTAGTCGCTCCGAGTCGAGCGAGTGCATCGCAGTCAACAAGGGCAACGTTCGTTTGGCTTTGTTCCGCTGAAGGTGTCCAATCAAATGCCAATTTATTTCTAGACCAG
>CAMBSL010000005.1 GCA_945870455.1 Pirellula staleyi DSM 6068
GTCACGACCGCACCGCTAGGGGTCGTTTCGATCGTCAATACCACCGGAGATATCACCGATGGATTAAGGCAAGACGCTTTCGGACTCAATGATAGCAAGCTCAGCAGCGACTCAGTCTCGCATTTGGTCAACGCGATCAAACGGCAGGCAACCGATAGTGTGACCACGACCGTGGATGCGTTCGAAGGTTCGGTCGATGCAAGCTACCGAAGCTATTGGAACATCGTTGGCAATTCCACGAACTCGAATGGCTCGTTGGAACTGACCGAGCAAGGGATCGAACTCTATCAAACCCAGGCCAATGCGTATTACGCATTACCCGCTCTGAATGGATTTGCAGGCTGGGAGGGGGTTGGTTCAAACGCCAGCTCCGCCAAGCCGACGAGTTTGACGCTGTCGAACGGCACGAGCAATTCAGCCACTGCGGTGTGGAATCCAACGGAGTTGGAAATACCTTCGACGGGCAGTTTCGAATTGAGTTTCGTGTATCAAACCACTGGAAGCGGCTTGGACTACGGGATCACATTAGCGTTCCAGACGCAAGGCGTCGGTGCTGTTGGGGGGGCCGGAACAGGCCTGGGATATGTCGGTATCGGAGGCCCAACGGCAGCCTACCAGATCTATGCCAACAACCAATCTGGAAATACGCCAGGCTCGAACTTCGTCCTGACCAACACCTCGGGAACCTATCTTCCGACCGGAAATGTGAATTTCAGCAGCGGCAATCCGATTCTAGTCCAATTGGTCTACGACGCGGAAGCCAATACGTTGACCGAGACACTCCAAGACACCGTCTCCTTGAGCACCTTCTCCCGCGTTTACAATGCGGTTGATTTGTCATCGCTATTGGGAGCCAAGGCGTACATCGGATTTACGGGCAGCGATGGGCAAGGAACCAGCACGCAGACCGTTGCTGGATTTGCGTTGGCGGGAGTTGCGACCCCGGCCCAAGTCCAGTCGTACGTCGATGGACTCTACGCCAACGCGGTCGAGGTCTTCGAAGGGGAATTGGTATTTGGTCCTGACTGGGCCGATTTACCCCAGTTCTCGGCCTACGATCCTACGTATGCCTTTACCTTATCAAGTAGCGCACAGAGCCAATTGACCGAAGGAGCGTTGACCGTCACCAATTTGTACGCGTTGCTTTCCCTCGAAGCGCTCAGCCCCAAGGGGACGCAGCAATTGGGTTCGAACGTCGAACCTGTGATCTCGACCTCCGTGTTGTTCTTGAGCGCAGGTGGATCGATCGGACTCTATCAAGATCCGGTCGAGATCGATCTTGGTGACATCCAGACTGGAAATCTGACGGCGTTCCAAAAAGAATTGCTGGCCCGGGCGACCTCGGCCGGTGAATTGCAGTTTGTTGGTACGAATGCCGCAGGCTCTAGGGTGGTGTATTCCTATGGCGATGAGCCACAAGGTGTCACGCCAACGGGCGTGATCGTCAAGATCGCTCGTGCGTTGAATGTCGATGTTTCGGCGTCTGGGATTGCGATGCTCGAGGCATCCGAGTCGATCAACCTCACCGAGACCAGCGGTTCGATGAATGTCCTCTATGCGACGGGTGGCAAGACAAGCCCCGTCACCCTCGAGGCCCAATCCGGATTGCTGCCGGTGATGCTCCAAGCGTCCACTTCGGATGTAGGTTGGTCGCGTAACAGTACGGGTACCCTTGGTTATACCGGTACGAGTTCAGCGTGGACCCCGACTTCGATGACGTTGAGCAGTGCCCCTTCGAGTGGCATTTCCGCAAACGGCTTATCGCTCACTGCAGGTGGTTCGATTGGCTCGAGCGAACAATCGCTCCTATTCAACGCCACGGGTTCTGTGAACGTTTTCTCCTTGGGGAGCGTTTGGTTACAGTCCGATTCCCCAATCCAAGTGCGTGAATGGACGGTCAAAGATGCGTTGAACCTGAATGTCGTGGGCCCAAACACGACGACCGACGCATTGGCTGGGACACGGAGCTCCTTCGAGGGCTTTGAATCCGATACGGCAGGCTGGAAGGCAGCCTCTCTCAATGGCAATGCGAATGTCGCTACGCCTGCAAACGGCTCGGAAGTTCTCACGTTGAGCACGAACGCAAATCCCAATGCTACGACACCGGTTCTGGGTTATGGACAAGCGAGCTATACCAAGAATGCGACGGTCAGTTTCGGTGAGAAATTCCTGATTGGTTTCTTGTACCAATCGGCAGGAGTAGGAGGTCGGGTTGCACTGAACCTGGGAAATGCAAACCAAACCGGAATCGCGTTGGTTTTGAATCTTGGGGGAGCCGGTGGCACCGGCGAATGGGCGGATTTCGTCGACACAGCCGAAATTGGAACCGCTTCGCAGGGACAGTCCTTGGGCAGCGTGGATTTGAACTCCAATCACCCGATCCTCGTGGTTTGGAGTTATGACACCATCTCACAGATCGCTACGGCTACGTTCACCGACACGGTAACTTCACAAACTGCTACGATATCGCAGAGCGGAGTTAAATGGTTTCAACTACTCGGAAGCCGATCCGCACAGATGTCCTGGCAAGCCTTGGGTGATGGCACCACCAATCTCACGCAATCGATCAGCGAATTCCAACTGATCGATGGGCCAGTGAATATGACAAGTGGGTCTCTAGACGTCTTCACAGAGGGTAACTTCGGGCATCCTAGTTCATTGGACCTGCAACAGTTCGATAACTGGATTGACGCAGGAACTGGCGCCAAAATTTCATCGGACTCTCTGACGATCACCGATGGGAACGGCGGTGAAGCCAATGCGTTTTGGTATCCGAACCGATTGGATTTGGTATCCACCGCAAGTTTCACTGTCGAGTTCTCCTACACGGCCGGTGGAGCAAAGCAGGCCGATGGGATCACATTCGCGCTCCAAACCGAGGGAACCTCTGCCCTCGGAGCAACGGGTGGATCCTTGGGATACACAGGGATCAGCGGGCCAACCGCAGCCTATCAAATCAACCTCTACAACGGACATGTTCAAGGCTCGAATTTTGTTGTAAACAACACGACCGGGACGTATTTAACCACCGGCGAGGTGTCTTTTAATTCAGGACACGCGATCCAGGTCCAGTTGGTATTCGATGCGGACAGCAACACGGTTACTGAGAATCTAACCGACACGGTCACCGGTGCAACCTTCACCCGTTCCTACAGCAACATCGATCTTTCCGAATTGTTCGGAGCCAATGTGTACCTCGGATTCACAGGTGGTGATGGAGGAGCAACATCGATTCAGACGGTGAGCAATTTCTCGCTCAAGAGCCAAACGCCAGTCCCTGTTGCGCAGCCGATCCTGATGTTGATCAATGGAGAGGTGCAGATTTCTGCTAACGTCAGTATTGTTGCCGAGCAGGTTCTTGGAGATATTGAGGTCGGTACCATTTCCTCGCAGTCGTCGATCGACCTGACCGCACCGTTTGGAGCGGTCGTTTCCTACCAGGCGCCTTCGAACACCGGATCGAGCGGGGATGGGGAACCATCCAGAGTTGGATTGGTCGCACCCGATGTTGCGATCACGGCATTGCAAGGAATCGGAGTGAGTTCAAAACCGCTCGAAGTGTTTGCAGATCGGCTTTCCGGCGGAACGCGATTAAACGACATGGTGATACGTCACGATGCGTTTAGCGGCGACACAACTGCATCGATCCTGAAACTCATTGCAGGCGGTGTGATTCAATTCACCAGCAATAGTCATCTTTCCGTCGATGGCCAAGTCGTCGCCCAAAACGCTTTGTTCCGATCTGCGGTAGCCAATCGAGACCTTGAGTTGGCGATTGGACAGTTGAGCCATAGCTTGGGTGGGTCACTGCCGATCACGTTGGGTGGTTTTGGGAATCTCAAAATCAACGATGTGGCGAACGGGCTCGGTCGCAGTATTCAGGTCGCTCAAGGGCTCTTGGATACCCAAACCTCGAAGGTAATGCTGGGTGATATCCGGCAGCTCACGATGTCGCTCGGCGGTGGGGACGATTCGGTAAATGTGCAAGATGCTTCGGGGCTCAAAAGCTTGGGCATCGACGGCAATGAGGGAGCCGACCGATACTCGCTGGGTCGCGATGCGTGGAAGATTCCATCCATGAACATCAACGGGCAAGCTGGTGTCGACGCGCTTTTGGTCGACTTACGAACCCTAGGAGCTTGGGTCACGGCAGACTCGATCAGCACAGCGACCGGCACGATCCAACATACCGGGATTGAGAATCGGAATTTATCGAATTTAGAGGACGATTTGGGAGTGGGTTCTCTCCCTTCGATCAGTCTGCTGCAGGAGGATTTCCCAGCCAATCGGCTTTTGATCCTGGGTACCTCAGGGGCGGATTCGGTCGCAATGACTGCACAAGCGACCGGATGGCGTATCAACACGGTCTGGAATGGGCAAACGACCGAACGGCGCACCTTTGCGAGTGGACAGATTTCTGACGTGCAGTTGTTCACGCTCGGAGGTAGCGATTTCGTGACGATCCTTGGGTCGGCATCCTTGCTATTGAATCTCCAGACTGGCCGCGATGACGATTGGATCAACGTCCAGAGCGCATCGGCAACGATCACGGATCCGCACGGCAACAATTTCATATCGACCGATGGTGGTGATGATACGATTCACACAGGCGCCGGCGATGACGAAATCGACGCCGGAGGTGGGCGTAACAAAATCACTGACGACGGTGGTTTGAATACGATCTTCACCGGCGATCAAAACGATCAGATCTATCACGCGAATTCCGACGACACGATTCTCGCCGCCGGTGGTACCAACGACATCTGGCTCAACGGAGTCCATCAAGGATGGAGCAATCCGCGGTTGCCGATGGATGTGAATCGCGACGGACAGATCTCCCCGCTCGATGCGTTGATCTTGATCAATGAGATCAACAAGGGAGGATCAGGACGGATGCTGGGTTCTCCGGATAGCGTTAGCTACTACCTAGATCCGGACAACGATGGATTCCTTGCCCCGTTGGATGTGCTGGTGTTGGTCAACTGGTTGAACCTGTCGAATGGAGGTGGATCGGGTGAATCCGATTCGGACCCAGCGACAGCGAATTCCAGCGATACGGGTGCGTCCGAGCAACAGCGCAATGTTGACGCTTACTTCGCTGGCTACGAAGACGACACGCAGCCCGAATCACTCAAGCGGACGCGTCGGCGGAGTGCAATTTAGCTCGGCGGAGTGCCTCATCTTTACCTACATCTTTTGATCTTGCTCCCCTCGCCCCGAAGCGGGGTGAAGGGGAGAAAACGCGATGGGATCATGCAAATCCATTGAGATTTCGAGTCGGGCGTGCTGCGAAATGTGGGTTCGTGTTGAGCAGCGTGGCAGGAGCCCCCTCCTCGATCGCGATTATTTCTGCTGGTTCGTGATCCGCTCGCGGTCGAGGAGTGAAACGAGTGGCGCGGATCGTCTATCATAGCTTCTCATTCGAGCTTAGACTTTTCCCCCAATGGGTTTCCGTAAGCATGCGGAAGCTCTCCTCGCGGACATCAGCACTCTATGACTACAAACTTGAACTGGAATTCTCGGCATCTGACGAATGGATGGCAACGAGGCGTCAATGCATTTTTCTGGGGTCTGGGTTTTCAGCCTGCTGACTTCGATAAAGCCCAAATAGGAATCGGTACGCCTCTCCTAGAGGGCAACCTGTGCAATGTCCACAGCTATGCCTTGGCAAAGAGCATCCAATCGGGTTGCACCGATGCAGGCTTGATCGGATTTCCGTTTGGCGTACCTGCTGTCAGCGACAATCTCGTGCAAGGTGGTCCGGATGGAGGGGCATCGCTCGCAAGTCGCAATCAAATCGCCAACGCTGCAGATATGGTCTGTACGGCGCATCGTTATGACGCGCTCATTGGATTGCACCATTGCGACAAGAATGGACCAGGCTTTGCGATGGCGCTTGCCAGAACCAATTTGCCAGGCCTGATTGTCAACGGCGGTTCGATAATGCCTGGCTGCTATCAAGGTCGTCCAACAACGATCTTGGATGTCTATGATGCACAGGCTCGTCTTCGTGCGGGGCAAATGGATGCAGATGAGGCGGAAGCGGTTCTTCGAACAGCCTGCCCTGGTCCAGGAGGATGCGGGATCGCGGCGTCATTCAATACGTGGGGTATCGCCATGGAAGCGATTGGCCTAAGTTTGCCAAACACATCCTCCATTCCAGCCATCGACGAGGCAAAATCATTGGACGGCTTTCGAACAGGTGCTGCTATTCGCAAGTTGCTCGAAGGTGATATTCGTCCCCGAAACATCTTAACCCGTCCTGCGTTTCAGAACGCGATGTCTGCAATCGCAGCGGTAGGCGGCTCGACCAATGGCGTACTTCACTTGCTTGCTTTGGCGCGCGAAGCCAACGTGGAGTTCGGGCTTCGCGATATCCAATCGATTTGCCGACGAACGCCCGTGTATTGCAATTTCGCACCGCGAGGCACAGGAACCATGGTTGACTTGCATCGTTTAGGCGGAACAACCATGCTGCTTCGCCATTTGCTGACAGCGGGCGTATTGAATGGCGACTGCATGACGGTAACCGGCGAAACACTTGAAGTGAACCTGAACGCAGCCCCAGAGGTTTCGTTAGACAATGAGCTCATTGCACCGCTCGGACAACCATGGAAGGACTACGCTGATATTCAAGTCTGTTATGGCAATGTGGCTCCCGACGGAATTGTCTTTAAGGTCTCTGCGTCGGATGGAAATCAATTTTCTGGGACCGCAATCTGCTTCGACTCCGGAAAGAGTGTGACGGATGCGGCGGTAGAGAATCGAATTCGCCCAGGCGATGTGGTCGTCTTGAGAGGACTAGGCCCGGTGGCGGCTGGTATGCCCGAGGTGCATGTGGCCGCGGCAGCGTTGTCTATGCCAGCATTGAAAGGAAAAGTGGCGCTCATTTCGGACACTCGCGTTTCGGGTGTGTCGAGCGGAGCAATCGGCGTTCATTGTGCTCCTGAAGCTGCCTTGGGGGGACCTATTGGAAAGATTCAAGATGGCGATCGTATCTTTTTTGATCTAAAGCAAGGCACCATCCATGCGGATGTTGATTTCTCGCAACGAATCGCTGCTCCGATCCGCGTTTCACATCCCAGAGGTTATCTTGCCGACTTCGCCGCGTTGACGACACAAGCAGATCAAGGGTGCGTGAGCAAGTCGTATTAGATAGGGCGGGTTAGCCGTGCGGGTTGACCGGAAAACCCGCACGATCGCGGCAAAATGGGATTGGAATATCACTGGCATGACCTGTGAAACGTTGTGCTTTGTGGCTAAAGAGGCGGACCTGTGGGTTTAGCCGGAAAAGCGAAATTGTAAAAGTGTTCCGTTGGTGTTAAGATCTGAGTCCGTCGTGTTACTACTCGAATCCGTGCTCGCCAACCGCAAAATAGCGATGACAAAACATATTTTTGTAACTGGCGGTGTCGTCAGCTCCATTGGCAAGGGACTAACCAGTGCCTCGATCGGGATGCTACTTGAGGCCCGCGGCCTTCGGGTCCGAATGCAAAAACTGGATCCCTACATCAATGTCGATCCAGGAACGATGAGCCCCTATCAACACGGCGAAGTCTACGTTCTAGACGACGGTAGCGAAACCGATTTGGATTTAGGACACTATGAACGATTCACGAGTGGTCCACTCACTCGCGATTCCAACTACACGACGGGTCAGATTTACCTTCGGGTCATCGAGAAAGAACGTCGTGGTCAATTCTTGGGAAAGACGGTCCAAGTCATTCCTCATATCACCAACGAAATCAAAGAATCGATCCTTCGTCTGGCAGATGCGAACACTGATATCGTGATCACCGAAATTGGCGGGACCGTGGGAGATATCGAAAGCTTGCCATTCCTGGAAGCTATTCGCCAGTTTCCGCAAGACGTGGGCCGAGACAATTGCCTCTTTATACACTTGACCCTAGTGCCGTACCTCAAGGCAGCAGGCGAGATCAAAACCAAACCGACACAGCATTCTGTTGGCCTATTGCGTCAAATCGGCATTCAGCCCGACATGTTGATTTGCAGATGCGAACAAAACATTTCGCGAGAAGAACGCGAAAAGATCGCATTGTTCTGCAACGTTGCTTTTGAGGCTGTTATTGAGGAAAAGGATCAGGATTTCTCGATTTACGAGGTTCCGCTCTCGTTGCGAGACCACAAGCTCGATGAGTTCGTCATGAAGAGATTTCATCTGACGGGGCAACCTCTGCAGCTCGAAGCATGGGACAACATGATGTTCGCGCTGCGCAATCCCAAGCACGAAATCAGCATCGCGGTGGTCGGCAAATATGCGGAGCACAAAGATGCATACAAATCGATTTACGAGGCGATCGATCATGCCGGTATTCATCACCAAGCCCAAGTGCGAGTGGCTCGGATTCAGAGCGGCGAAATCGAAGAAGAAGGGCCAGAACGACTGCTAGCTGGCTTTGACGGAATACTAATTCCGGGCGGTTTTGGCGAACGCGGCGTCGAGGGCAAAGTCCAAGCGATCCGCTACGCACGAGAACGGAACATTCCTTTCTTTGGTATTTGTTTGGGGATGCAATGCGCCGCAATTGAATTCGGACGCAACGTCGTCGGACTCGATCGAGCCCACTCAACGGAGTTCGACAAGGATACGCCCGCACCCATCATTTGCCTCTTGGATGAGCAACGCAAAGTGACGAACATGGGAGGAACCATGCGGCTCGGAACGCAACCCTGTATCTTGACCCAAGATTCCGCTGCTCAGACTGCGTATCATACCGACACCATTTCGGAGCGTCATCGCCACCGCTACGAGTTCAATAATGTGTACCGAACTCAATTCGAAGCGCATGGGATGCGATTCTCAGGTCAAAGCCCTGACGGTAATCTTGTTGAAATACTGGAGTTGCCATCGCAATCCTTCTATTTGGCCGTCCAATTCCATCCGGAGTTTAAGAGCAAGCCGACCAAGTCCCATCCCTTGTTCGCAGCATTTGTCGGGGCAGCAGTCCAGCGACGAATCGGTCGCAAACAACGCAACACTCCCCCAGAAACGACGGACCGACCTGAACCAAGTTCCCTTGCGAACTAACGATTTTTCAACACCCATTCGGCTCGCAAAACATCATGCCACTTTTTGCCGGCAGTTTGACAACCCAACGCGTAAGCGAGGTGTGCCGCCCACAATCCCTACATGGGGACTCGCGATTGTATTGATCGTAGTTTCTGTCGTATTCAACGCAAAGTAATGTAGTTTGGGACCATTGTCCCGAACGAATCATCGGACGGGACATTGGTCCCATCCTACGGAATGGCACCTCGTGGAACGGGGCCAAATTCCACCGAAAGATTCATGCACTTGTGCTTAGAACGGGCCTACTTCACCATGTTCTCCAACATTTCATTCTGGCCCGGGAACAGTTCAACGCCTCCTGTCAGCTCCTTGAACCCGCTGATATGCATTTCTTTGGACGACTTGATAGCTTGATTCATCGAGTCTTTCGTTAGCTGCTCCAGCAACACTTTGTGTTCGATAGCCATCAAATCCTCCGAAACACTGATCGATAGAACGCTTCCTAATCCATTCATTTCCACATTCACCGCCATACCCATGGAGCTAGCGTTTCCGTAAACGCGAGACGCATCCAGTTTGGCATTGAGCAATTTCATTTGCGACCCAATTTGGGTCATGTTGCGCATGGCACTGGCTAGGTTGGTCAGATTCTTAAACATGAAATCGCAGATGTAAGTGTGTTGATCATCGAATGTCGGGACGTTCGCCTATGACAACATCGATCTGGTTTCGATGTCCGTTGCGTTCGATGGTGAGTTGAACTTTAGAACCTACCGATGTTTTTCCGATGACGAAGATCAAGTCCTCGACCCCTTTGACCGGATGGCTATCGATTTCTTGGATCCAGTCGCCAACCCTAAGACCCGCGATCGCTGCAGGTGAGTCTTGTCCGACTAGTTCACGAACGACGGCGCCTCGCAAGGGAGCCTTGGCTCGGATGGTATTGGCAGTCGGCTCTTCTATTCCATCGACGACTCCGAGTGGATTGTTCTGAGCTGCGAGGAGTTGTTGCCATTCGGAAACGCGTACCAGCTGGACACCAAGCCAACCCGGTTTCATCGAGCCCGACTCTACGATTTTGTCAAAAACAATCTTGGCAATGCTGCTTGGAATAGAAAAACTAACACCTCGGTACGCTTCGCCAATAATGGCCGTGTTGATACCGATGAGCTCCCCTCGGCCATTGACAAGCGGACCACCGCTGTTGCCTGGATTTACGGCGACATCGCTTTGCATCAAATCCGTGTAGCGCGCATTCATTTGACCATTCCGCTGGGAGTCACCCAGAAAGCGTCGTTCGTAGCTGGTTCCACTTAAATCAAGCCGATGCTTTCCACTTAGAATGCCAAACGTAATGGAGCCGGTCAGCCCAAACGGACTGCCGACCGCCCATACCGGAGCGCCGACGTCGAGGCACTCGCTATCGCCCCACGTGATAGGCATCAGATCATTTGCTTCGATCTTGAGTACCGCTAAATCCCTCGCAGAATCGAAACCGATCAATTCAGCCTTGCAGGTCCGTTCGTCCGCAAGAGACACATTGATTCGATCGTTTCTGCTCATTCGGTCTTCCTCGTCATTGATAACGTGATAATTGGTCAAAATGTAACCACGCGAGTCGACGACGACTCCACTCCCTTGGCCAACCATCGGGCGACGAGGCAATCTTGCACCTGAGCGAATGGCCCCTTCGCCATCAAAATCAAGTGAGCTGGAATCAAGTTGGTCCAAGGTAATATGAACGACACTTGGGCAAACGCGACGGGCAACTGTTTGCGATACGTTTGGAATCCCGTCCAACGAAACGCGTTCCAACTGTTGTCCTGCGACCTCGTACTCAGCTCGCAACTGACCTCGGTACCAGGAGTAGCGAGACGACTCCAACATCGAAGGTAGCAAGGTTCGCAACGCCATCAATAAAACGAGAACCACCACCAAGCTAAGAAATGTCGACAGGAGCAGAGAAGCGGCGGAAGGGTGTTTGCTGGCAGGCGCGATATCTTGGTGTTCGCGCTGCGTGGCATGAAGGGGAGTTGCCGATCTCGCCCCCGGTTGAAAGTCAGGTTCCGCAGGATCTGGCGTCAAGTTTTGTTGCATTTCACTCATACGAACATGCCTAATTGTACGATTCGGACGTGCACTAACTTAAATATTCTAACTGATCGCACGCGATGGCATCTAGTGATTGAGTGATCAAAGTCGTGTGGAATCAGGCCTATTTGTCATGGAGACCTGGCGAAGACTGGAATTCAGTGGGTTCTTACGACTTGCCCCGATAGCCGATCGAAAAGTAAATCAGGACGAGCAAGACAATGGTGGCTAGGCCGAGCCAGTATTCTGTCCACTGGACGCCATTGGATGTCCGACAGAATTGCATCCAAGCACCGGTAATCAAGTATCCTGTCAAATTGCCTATGCCACCTGACAAAAGGCTGAGAAGAGCTTGGGCTCGCGATTGCCACTCGGCTTCGACTCTCTTTGCCAAGTAGATTTGTGTACTGATGTACGTAAAGGTAAAAGCGAAGCCGTGAAGCCCTAAACCGATGAGTACGGGTACCCTGATGTTGATGGCATACAATCCGTAACGCATTAGTCCGAAGACGAGTCCCGCCATGATGGTCCACTTCAACCGCCAACGAGCGAGGATTCCACCGATTGCGATCATGGCAACCACTTCGGATACTTGCCCGAGTGACATCCATGCGCTGAGTCGCTCGAATCCCAGATCTGACAAGTGTAGCGGTGTGAAGGGATAAAAAGCAGCGAAAGGGATCGCGACCAATGTCGAAGTCATAAAAACGACTCGATGATCGTGATTCCGCAGCAGGCTCAGCGCATCCAATCCAAAGCGTTCTCGCAAACTCACATGCTTTCGGCTTGGGGACGCATAGGAATACCGCTGCAAAACCAGCGTGTAAGCGGCAACGATCAGCCAAAGAACTCCACTTAAATAGAAGGCTTTGGGACTCGTGTCAAATCCGAGCAAGCTTGTCGTCCAACAACCGGCCATCCAACCGATGGTTCCCAACGCTCGTATCGATCCATACTGGTCCTTGGAGTTCATGAGCCGAAATAAAACGATCGAACCCGCTAAGCTCGATGTTGGTACGAGGAATAGAGATTGCACCTGGATCAAACACAAAACGAACCATGTGTTCCATTTCAAATCAACACCCCAGGCAATCCACAAAACCATGATGGCGGTAGCAACGCTGACCCAACGAAGCACCGTTGCCGGAAGAGCGGAACGATCGGCCATCGCTCCAAAAAAAAGAGGGGAGAGCAACGCAGCGATGGCTGTGGCAGCAAACGCCATCGACTTGATCGCCCCCATTCCGGCCGCATCCAACACCGAACTGAGGGGCACGAACCACGATGCCATAGCCATGCCATGCAAGAACAAGAGTCCCATCAACTCGGCTTTTTCCGTTCGTTTCAACTCGCGATCCAAGTAGGCCAAGCTCCAGTCTCATTTCATGGGGAATCTCCTGAGAGGCGAGATTCTTGCAGCAATTCAAGATCGTGAGAAGGCCTTGGATCGATAACACGCCGTTGGAAAGGCTTGCTAAAATAACCTTACCCAAGCGAGCGGCAGCATGAGATCGTCCCGTAGCACAGGCTGCTAGCCTGTGCTTTACCCACATTTCGCAGCACGCCAGACTCGAAATCCCAATGAATTTTCATGATCCCATCGCGTTTTCTCCCCCTCGCCCCGCTTCGGGGAGAGGGGGCCGAGGGGTGAGGGGGTGAGCCCTGACATCGTAGCCTCCGGTTCAGTTATTTGTTTACGGTTCTGAAACGCAAATAGACATTGAATTCACGATCAAAAAACCAATCAAAACACTGTGTAATCCCCTCACCCCCGACCCCTCTCCCCGATTACAGGGCGAGGGGAGTAAGATCAAAAGATGAGCCCCCTCTCCCCGAGACCAGGGCGAGGGGAGCAAGAACAAAAGATGTGGGTAAAGATGAGGCTGCTAGCCTGTGCTTTTTAGACTGTTACAGGCTGGCAGCCTGTGCTACGGGGAACCGGATACGCGGCTCACTTAAACGGAAGTTTGCACCGCATTCAACCAACAATGCCTTGCGATTCAGAAAAGAAAAAAGGAATTCAAATGCTTGACGGCACGATCAAAAAACTCATTTACAACCACCACGATGATGTCGACGGTTGGCAATTGCACGACGGAACGCTAGTCCATTTTCCACCTCACATCGGCGAACAACTCAGCGAGTGGATTGGCGAAGGGGATGAAGTGACTTTGGAAGGCGACCGCCGCTCCAATCGCGACGGCGACGAAGTGATCTTCCCGAGCT
Source organism: Pirellula staleyi DSM 6068 (assembly GCA_945870455.1). Taxonomy (GTDB): domain Bacteria; phylum Planctomycetota; class Planctomycetia; order Pirellulales; family Pirellulaceae; genus JBKCUI01. The sequence goes on from CAMBSL010000005.1 coordinate 13,349, forward strand.
ACATCGAAAGCCAAGGCTGGTCGCTGACTTTCGACCAAAAGAAACCACAACAACGAAAAGGCCCCGACGATAAGCATCCGCCCGAACACCAAGGCTCGCAGGTCAGCAACGAAGACATCATGCGAGAACTGATGAAGCTGAGGCGGTTAATGGAAGCGTGGAGCCAATAGCAACAGACTGTTTCCTGTTACAATCAACGGCAGTCGCAAACTCTCCTCGATCCTTCCGGACGCCATCCACCAGCATTGGAAGAAAACCAACCATGAGACTATCCTTCTCGCTGCAGACCTGTTTGGCTATTACTGTATTGCTTTCCGAAGACGCCCGAGCGGCGGATTCGCCGGTCGTCCGCCCGAATGTCGACCGCCCGAATATTGTGCTCGTTATGGCCGACGATCAAGGCTGGGGCGATACGAGTTACAACGGCCATCCCGAACTCAAGACGCCGCACCTCGACGAACTGGCCAGGAGCGGACTGCGTTTCAACCGATTCTATACTGCGCACTTCAACTGCTCGCCTACGCGAGCCAGTATCATGACCGGGCGGCATCCGAACCGCATGGGAACCTTCAATCCCGGCGCTCCTATTCGCGTGCAAGAGTTAACCATTGCAAAGGTTTTGCAGTCGGCCGGTTATGCCACCGGGCATTTCGGAAAATGGCACCTCAATGGAAAGAACGGCGACAAGAACACGACCGACATTCCCGGTCGCGCAGTCTTGGCCAGCGATCCGCTTTCGCCCGGCAAGATGGGATTCGATGAGTGGGTCTCCGCCGATAATTTCTTCGATCTCGATCCAGTGCTTGGACGCAATGGCGTACCAGAAAAATTTCGCGGCGACAGCTCCGACGTCACCACCGACGAAGCGCTGAAATTCATCAAGAAGCAAGCTGCCGCAGGCAAGCCGTTTCTGAGCGTCGTTTGGTTCGGCTCACCGCATGTTCCGCATCAGGCCTTGCCAGCGGATAAAGCACTCTACGCCACGCTACCAGAAAAAGATCAAAACTACTACGGCGAGATCACGGCGGTCGATCGAAGCGTGGGCCGATTGCGTGCTGCCTTGCGCGAACTGCGCGTCTCTGAAAATACGATCTTCTGGTACAACAGCGATAACGGTGGTGCTGCGGGTCCCAATTCCACGGGAAACCTCCGCGGATCCAAAGGCACGCTTTTTGAAGGTGGGTTGCGAGTTCCCGGCATCGTCGAATGGCCCGCTCGAATTACCAAACCATTCATCAGCGAGACACCCTGTTCCACACTCGACATCTACCCAACTGTCCTCGATGCCACGGGTGCAATTGCGCAAAATCAAATCCAGCCGCTCGATGGCATCAGCTTGCTCCCTCTGTTCGATCGCAAAACAGAGTTGCGAAGCAAGGCTATTCCGTTTTGGGCACACGCCAACAACCAACCAGGTCACGCCGCGTTGCTCGAATGGCCTTACAAACTGCACATGAACCCGGGTCGTGACAGGAAAGGCAAAAATGAAAATGGAACAACTCCGACTGTGTTGCTCTACGACATTTCCAAAGACCCAAAAGAAACGGCTGACCTCGCATCTCAGGAGACCGAGCGCGTAGCAAAGATGACCGCTGCACTCGATACGTGGAAGGCTTCCGTTAAGAAGAGCCTAGCGGGCGATGATTATAGGCAACCTGGGCTTCCGACTCCTGATCTCAAACGGTAGATCACTATCTCAAACGGTAAATCACTGCCGCCGAACGAGTGAGTGGTTGTCTTCCTAACGTTGCTGGACTCGAACCTCCTAACGCTTCGTCAATATTAAAAACTAGGGTTGGCAATGGTAGCCGAACTCGACAGAGTTCGGTTTTTCGTTGAGGCACTGAAGTCTGGCGACTCCAGCTACCCTAAAATCTAATCTGGACAAAGCACTAGCGCATCTTGCGCAAGTAGGTTACCAAACTCGCAACGTCCTCTGGTTTCAAGATCTTTTCGAAGCCTTCCGGCATCAACGACTTGTCGGATTCGCGGAGCTCATCAATGGATTCACGCGTTAAACTGATGAGCTGACCTTGGTCATTGACGATCTCGATCGATTCCTCGCTATCCCTAACCTTCAGGCCAACGATCGTTTTTCCGTCTTGCGTCAAGATATTGACGCGTCGATACTTTGCCTCCACGGTTTTATTCGGATCAAAAATTGCCGTTAACCACGCATCGTTTTTCCATCCCGCTAAGGCCGCAAGGCTCGGTCCTACCGCAGGCAAAACCCCGCTTGCTTCCACTCGGTCCTGATGACATTGAGAACAATGCTGCTTGTACAACGCTTGACCACGCGAAGCGTCAAAGGTTGCGGGCCACTTGCTGGTGTACTCTTGCACGATGGCCACTCGATCAGCCCCTGGCGGTGGGCCGAAGAGCTTTTCTACCAGGTGTCGCAACTCTTGACTCTTCCGACCTCTCAACTGCTCAATCTGAGCCGGTTGAAAGGAGTCCACACCCATTCCTCCATCCGCTACTTGGCTCAATAATGTGGACGTCGTCGGCTCGCTCGCGAGGCAGCCAGAAATGGCAGTTGCTCGCGTTTCTTGCCCCAAGCTAGACCATTTTTCAAAGACGGGTTTGATACCTGGCTCGCCTAACGACACAAGTGCTTCCACAAGCGGCTCACGAAAGTCATTCTCGTTTGCACGCGTCAGCACGGCAACGAGCGATGCGATACCAGGCTGATCGTTTGAACCCAGCCGTGACGTGAACCAACTAAGAGCCGCTCGACGAATACTTGGGTCAGCCCGATCGTTTTGTACGAGGGCCAGCGAGTCTCGCTGCAGTTTCTCGATGGTAACCTCATCCAGCCGAACTGCTTTATCATCTTCGAGCGCAAACTGACGACTCAATGTAAAGTGCCAAGCGGGACGTTGCTCCGAACCCGACGCGATACTATCTCGAAGCCTTTGCTTTAGTTTCGGAGAAGCATTCGAAACGAGCTGATCAATCATGCCAACCGTGCTAACGTTTGAATTCGCCAAGAGGTGTTCGATGACGGAATCGATGCCAGAACTGGGTAAAAGAATGATCGATGTATCGATCCATCGATCGCTTGCATGTTGCACCAATAGCTGAGACAACTCGGCATACGCGGGCTCAGCACATGTCGCAAGCGCCACGATCAACTGCAAAGCCAACGCTGCCGATCGATGAGCCATGTCCGAATGCGAAACGTCGATGAGCGTGTCTCGCAATTCTCCATGAACAAGCCTCTGCTTCGTAAGCGTTTCCACCGCCCAACGGACGACGCGTTCATCCGAATCCTTGCATGCCAACATCCAGTCCTTTGTTTCGCACTTTCCCAACGCCAAAAGAACGGCGACGGCTCGCAAACGCACGACCGCTTCCTCCGCTCGCGAGGCAAGGGTTCGAATTTCTGGAACGGTATTCCTCTCGCGGTCAGGATTGTCTTGGTATCGCCAAACCAACTGTTGTCGGGCCGTCTCGGCGATAGCTGAGCTTGGACTTTGCAAGCCTTGCAACAATTCGCCCAGGCTGGCTTTGGTCCAATCCTTCGTTGCAAGTGGGGTGAAGTCAGTCCGATAGGCTCGATAGATGCGGCCTCGATCATCGCCGGCCCGAACATCGATTCGTCTCTGCCAATCCTCTGGAATCCACTCGGGATGCTCAATGACACGTCGGTACATGTCGGCGATCCACAAGGAACCATCCATCGCGTTCTCAATGCGAACCGGGCGAAACCAAGGATCGCTACTTCGCAACCACTCGCTCTGCCGATCTTCGTCAAAGCGGGAGCCAACGAACGATGCCCCCTTGCGCTCTACGCGTATGCGGGACACAAGGTTATGAACGCTTTCGCAAACCAATGCCGACCCTTGCATTTCCGGGGTCGCACCAGGGCTGCGACAAAAAATCGAACTGCATGCAGAAGTGAAACAATTCGCAGCGAAAAGATCGTTGAATCGGTCGGCATCTCGGCTTACCGGAAAAACAGGAGGTGCACTCGGCGGTTGCATTGCGTGCTGTGTGGTCGTCTTTGCCCTCTTCGGCCAATTGCGATCCCAAACATAGTGAAACAGAGGATGGCTATTGTCATTGCCAAACCAATTCCCCCAATCATCGCATCCCCGAATGAACTGGGAAGCTCCAGACTCAAGATAAACTTTGCCGTTGTCTACATCCAAACTCAAATCGCTACCGCCAACCTTGATGCGGTTTCCGCTTGCGACCTCGACGATTTCATTTACTTCCGAACCGGCACAAAAATGAAGCCGATGATCGAGACCGTAGGTAAAACCGTTGACCCGATGCTGCGGATTTGCAAACGGAAAACCCGTGAGCAACGCGCGACGTTCATCCGCGATGCCGTCATGGTCGCGATCGAACGCAATAAAGACCTCAGGGGCGCTTGCGACGACGACGCCATCTCGCCAAGGGTAGACGCCGGATGGAAACGAGAGTTTGTCGAGAAAAAGTGAGCTCTTATCAAGTTTGCCATCACCGTCGCTATCCACAATCCGCTTCAAGCGACCCGTTTTTTCACCACCTGATGGATAGTCTCCCATTTCAAGAACCCACACGGCCCCATCCGCCCCGAATGCGATGTTGACTGGATCTTGGACAAGCGGTTCGGATGCGACAAGCTCGATCGTCCAACCTTTTGCCATTTCAATTGAGGCCAACGATTCTTTGGCAGACAAGGGAGTTTCTGCGGGCCTTTTTTGGCGAGCCATTTCGAGGACTCGTGTGACCAATACGTCCTCGGTGCCTGAGACCCATCGGCCTGGTTGGTTGTAGTAGAGCATGGATGCATCGACTTCATAGCCACCTTCGCTGCGCATTCGTTCGGACGCAACATAGGCAAACACATCATCCACATACGCAGCCACCCAGACGTTTGGAAATTGGCTCAGTTCTTTCTCCAATCGAATCTGGTAGTCAACGACCACTTCGCCCCCCATAAAGACCCAAGCAAATGAGTCCCCGAAATTCCAAAGGTGAACGGGGGCCGGATAGGTCTCGGGGATTCGCCCCTTGCGCTTCCAAACATCCAACATCGATAACGCAAAATTGCGTTCCACGAACGAAGTGCTTTTTGCAAGCGTGTTCAATCGTTCGCGAGAGGGACGTTCCGACGCAATGGCGACCAATTGAAACGACTGCGAAACGGGAGCTGGCAATGCAGTTAAGGTGCGATTGCAAACAGACTGAACGGACTGAGCCATTTCGTTGGCATGACTCTTCGCATTGTCGTAGGTGCCGCGCGGGTTGGGATTCGAGTCTGCTCCACAACCGATAATCGGTAAAGCGACCACGTCGGGAGAGCTGAGTTTTTGGAAGGCGTTTTCGATCAATGCGGCAGACATACCAGCCCAATCCGCACTGATTCGATTGAGTTCGGGCGAAATAGATGTGCAATGCGTGGCATACTGATAAACGACAGCCAGAGTTGTGCCGTCAAGTCGCTTGGCGTGAATAACGCGTACCGTGCGATCCACGGGTCCATCGTCAACCGTTCCGAATCCTGTCCAGACGTTGTTCTTGAGCACGCGACGGTTGATGGCAAAATCGGCATGACCAGTGCCGAATCCAATGCTTGCAGGTTGCAATTTTGCGATCGATTCGCCCACAATGCGCACGACGGAGTCCACCACAAATTGGCTATAAGTCGCTGAACGCGACCGCTCTTCGTCGGTCATAGGAGTCGAGAAGATATTTGGCAATAGATCTTCCAGCTGCGGTGCCGAATGGGAATGCGTTGTGCATAGCACCATTTGATTGCGGCGGATTGAGAACCGCTCTTGGACTTGAGAGCAGATGCGATCGGTAAGTGTGGCGGACAAACCGATGGCATCTATCGAAACGAGGATCAAGGGAGATTGGTCCTCGTGCTTGATCGCCATGGCTCGGGCGAACAACGGATCGTCTATTTCGGCGGTGGGTTTGATGCGATTTCCGTAGCCGCTCAGTCGCATGGCTTCTTTGGGTGTAATGTCTGTTTTGGCGGCGCCTGCTTGCCAGTTGCTGGCTCTCGTCTGAGAGTATGCGAACGGTGTTATCAAGACGAATAGAAACAAAGTGCAGGCGAGCCGGACCGTTGGGTTGCTACTGCGGAGGACAATCATGGCGACGAATCCGATAGGAAGTTTGGTTGCGCAAATCATATCTACGAGCGGAACGAACTATCTTGAACATGCTTCTTCGACTAAGCTAGCATGGATTTGCACCAGTCGAACTTGCGAGAAGTATCGCTCATCCCTTCCACATAATCTTATCATGAATATCAGAATTCTACGCGGTCTTGTTTGCGGCCTTTTTTTTCTTGTTGCTCAGACAGTTGCAAAGGCCGAAAATCTTGTTGCTCAGACAGTTGCAAAGGCCGACAAAGCGCCAAATTCACTGACCGTGGCGACTTGGAACTTGGAATGGTTTTTCGATGATTTCAAGGGAAATAATCGCAGCGATGTTGCGAAAGAGCAGTCCGCGCCAAGCCGCGAAGAATGGGACTGGAAGCTTTATACGACCGCTGCGGCGATTGCGAAATTTCAGCCGACTATTTTGGCCGTACAGGAGATCGAAGATCGAGCCGTGATGTTGGCACTGACGAAAGCCCTCAAAGAAAAACACAATTTGCAGTACAGGGTGGCTTTTATTGATGGATTCGATTCCGGCACCGAACAAGATGTCGCCATTCTCTATCGATCAGGACTCGTCGAGTATTCGCGTCGCGAGCAGACTCAAGAGATGTTTGACTCAAAGGAGTACTACAATCTTTCGAAACATATGTTCGCTCGATTCGAATGGCAAGCCAACGGCAAGACGGAATCGCTCACGATTCTGGTAGTCCATTTGCGAGCAACCGCCGACGCGGCCGATTTAAGACGTAGACAAGCAAAATTGGCGCACGAATGGATGAAAGCAGGCATCGAGGCTGGCGAGAACCGGATGATTCTGGGCGATTTCAACGTCGAAGAATTTTCGGGACAAGCGAAGCCAGATGGGGATGGAATGGTTGATTTGCTGGGGCGGAGAACCGAACGTGAGACCGACGATTTATACGATCTTTTGGAGACGCTGCCACCGAACAAGCGTCAAACGCACTTGATTCTGGAAAAGCAGTTCGATCGCATTTTGGTCTCAAAGCCGATGCTCGCCACGACAGCCGGTTCAGGGATCAAATTCAAATCGATCGAGGTGTTGAGCCAAGTTAACATTCGAGGCACTTCGTCCGATGCAGATCACTGGGAAACTCGCTTTACAAAAGACAGGGATGAACGGGACATTAGCGACCATCATCCCGTGATGGCAACATTCGAGTTCCGAAAGTAGCAGCATGTCGAGTTCTGCAAATCGAAACTCGGATCAATCTAGGCCTGCCTGGCAACTGCCAGCGGGTGTCTCGCGAGGGGCGTGGGACTATGTGACGGAACCAAGCATTGCTTCGGACTACGATCGCTTTCACGCCGGCCACCCGCTTCTGGATTTGGATCGCGAGTTAATATCAAAGCATCTCGGTGTGCATTGCAACAAGCCAGACGGCACGCCTCGTATTGCGATCGATTTCGGGTGTGGGACCGGACGCAATCTGATTCCACTGGCCGAGCAAGGCTGGCGAGTGGTGGGTGTCGATTTGAGTTCGGAAATGCTCAAGGAATTTAGAGCCAAAACCAACGATTGGACTCGCCCAAAGCCAGCTACCATCCGAGCTAACATGGCAAAGCTGGAATGTTTTGCGGACGATTTTGCCGATGCGGTTCTCTGCATGTACAGTTCGCTCGGAATGGTGCAAGGCCGCGAAAATCGTCGCTCGTTTATGAAGCATGCGCAGCGAATTCTTCGCCGAGATGGTCGATTCCTTGTTCACGTCCACAATCGAGGTTCGTGGCTTCGCGACCCTGATGGCGTTCGCCGCACCATCAAGGATTGGCTTCGTGCCAAACGAGACAAAACGTGGGAACTTGGGGACAGTATCTATGCCTATCGCGGCTTGCCATCCATGTACTTGCATATCTATTCTGAGGCAGAATTGCGAGAGGATTTGCTCGCGAGTGGTTTGAAAATCGAGCATTTCTATCGTCTAAACCGACAGTCGAGTCAATTTTTAGGGCGGACATGGTTTCCGCATCTTCGGAGTGGCGGCTTCATTGCCGTTTGCGGTCGAGGTTGAGGCATTGACGTGATAGGATGATATCTTGGTTCATTGGTGGCTTTGAATGCCAGTGCCGCAAAATAAGGTCTTTCACATGGCTTCAGTTATGTCAAAAATGGATGAGTTGGTTGAATCCCTGCAGCGACGCTACGCGGTCAAACGATTTGATTCGTCGAAGCAACTCGATACCGATACGTGGACAGCGATCGAGCGGAGTTTAGTCCTGACTCCCAGCAGCTTTGGTTTGCAACCGTGGAAATTTTTTGTGATCAGTTCGCCAGAAGTCAAAGCCAAGTTGCCGGCGATTTCCTGGAACCAGTCCCAACCAGGCGATTGTTCGCATATGGTTGTTTTCGCCGCTTTGAAATCGGTGGATGAAGAGTACATCGACAAGTTTCTCAACAAGACCGCCTCAACTCGGGGTGTGTCGGCGGATAGCATGTCAACCTACCGAAAGATGATTTTGGGTTTCATGCAAAACGCAACGGGAAGACATTTGGCGTGGAGCAGCAACCAAGCTTACATTGCTTTGGGACAATTGTTGGCAAGTGCAGCGATACTCGGCATAGATGCTTGTCCCATGGAAGGAATTCTGACAGCGGAGTATGACAAGTTGCTCGGTATCGCGGATAGCAATTACACGTCGGTCGTGGGTTGTGCACTCGGATATCGTCATCCAGAGGATAAGCACGCGGTTGCCGCGAAAGTCCGATTTGACTTGTCCGAGGTAGTCACGCATATTTGACCGCTTAACGTCTTTTGGGAATGCCAGATCAACATGGACCCAGAGAAGAACCATAAAAGACGAACATAGAAGATGAACATGGTACAGTCAGACCAGACCGACGATGAAGATGACAATGACGAAGACGGCGGACAGATTAGTATGCCGTCAATCGATTCGGATCCAAAACTGGTTGCATTGATGCATGAGGTCGATAACTGGATCAGCCATGTATGGATGGTACGGACGTTTCTCAAGCACTCGGATGAAGCGACCGATGACGAAGAATTGGCAGAGATTCATAGGGGGCTCTATGATTTCATGCTGGCGCTCGGACCTTCAAAAGATGCTGGCGATGCCGCGCGGTATCTTCGCATTGCACGAAAGAAAATCAGTAAGCTGAGAAAGACAGCCGCGGCTTTTCGCGAACTTCAGCCAGAAGTGTCGGGGCACATGAACTTCCGCATGGCAGCCCAGTCGCTTGGCCTGGCAGTCCACAAAATCGATGAACTGTTGCAAGGATCGCTAAACTGAGGGGCACACCCGGCGGGTGCGACCTACCCGTAGTACAGGCTGCTAGCCTGTATCGACATGCAAAACACAGGCTGGCAGCGCTGGCAGCCTGTACTACGCGATAGTTTTTGCGCTGCCGATCGCCTAAAGGTTCGTGAGGTGGCTGTTACTTTTTTGCGACAGACTTGGGAGGTGCTTCGTTCTTAAACTCATCGGCAGAGAGCTTTTCGATTTTTGCATTCGCTCGAATCACCCAACCGCCTTGCGTTTCAGCATCCTTTTGGTAAGCGATAATAGCGGCCGAATCACTGCTCCCCTCTTGGATCCCTGTCCCCCAAACGACAGCCAACGTGCCTTTAGAGACTTCGTCGACCGCTACTGGATAGCGACCTGCGAAATTTTCCATTTCCGCTTGCTTTTGAAGTGGCATTCCTGAATCGACCAGCAAGTCGCGAAGTTGAACAATTCCCTCGCCTGCTTCCTTAGAAACATCCTGCACGGTGCCAGTACCGGCACCGCACCCAGAAAAGCAAACGACTAAAAGCAGGCATAACGAACGAAACATTGGAATCCAATCTAGTTCTCGATTGCGTTGACTTCACCGCCCGCTCGGCTGCCAGTGGCTTGCCAAGCTGAAAAATCTACAGAGTCCGACACAAAGCGAATGGAACCGTCCGCGTAACACGCATTGACTCCACCGGTGTGGAAACTCGATGCAGCCATGTGGTGCTGCAAAGTGAACGCGGTCGTGCCACAATTGTACCGTTGAGTCGTCGCGAGATTCGTCTTTCGGTTCCAGTTGGGCGGAAGGGTATGAGTATAAAACGTATTGATAGGCAACGATCGGTAGTATTGATGTCCAGTGTAACGCAACCATGAGCTCGTCGATGTGTTCCCACCAGGAAGGCATTGAGGGACCGTGCGTCCGTCGATCAATTGCAGGCCGGAGAACGCTGTTGTGGAATTAAAAACGGTCGAATAATCGAACTGATTCGTGGCATTGAACACCAAAGTACCCTTCATCACTTCTGCGAACATCGCGGTGTTGCTTGTACCATCTGTAATTTCGGCGAATTTAGGCCCCTTCAAAAGCTGTCCGTCGGAGGGTTGAGCCTTGGCGAAGATCCCGTCGATCGTCGTTCCTCCTCGCACGTTGGCCCCACCGAGGCAGGCCATGTAGTTTTGACGACCGGCTGCAGGACCGCCAGCAGCACCGCTTGGATAGACTGCCGATGATGGGTCAGAAGGGCAAAGGTAGGATGGAACGTCATAAGCACGTGCATTCGCGTTTGCACCCGCAAGAGCAGGAATTCCCGGCGCCCTAACTGTGGTTCGAATCAATCCCACTATCGGGGCGTCCGAGTTAACGTTGTAATCGTGATTGAAAACATTCGCTTTGTTCGCTTGTTCAAGATACGCAAGCATGAATGCTTGTGTTGTTGCGTCCGACGTAAAGGTTGTCGGAACTCCACTGGCGTCTGGTTTGACAACCGAGTGTTGCCGTGGCGGGAGATACTTGAGCGCACTTTCGAAGTTATGAGACGCCAAACCGACCTGTTTCAAATTGTTGGAACATTGCATCCGCCGAGCTGCTTCGCGGGCGGCTTGCACGGCTGGCAGCAGCAGACCGACCAGAATACCGATGATCGCGATGACCACCAAAAGCTCTACGAGCGTAAAACCACGACGCTAGTCACCCATTTCAAAACTCCATCAAACTACCAATAAAGAAAAGATAAAGATGAGGGTGTAAGCATATTTATAATCGCGGGAATTTGTAGGACAATTTTCGCTTCGATGGTCAGAAACGCTGTAAAAAAACGTCGCAGGTTTGGCGAGCTCTCCAAGCCAGAATCCATAAGTGAGGCAGAACTTAGTGCTCTCAATTGATTCCTGGGTGGAATCAAAACCAGAGGCGAGACGGCTTGTTGCTTTAACACTTTTCCAAATGCATTTCGTTTAACAGGCAGCCGTAGGCGTACTGTCAAAGCCGCAAGGTACGCCTTCGGCTGACTGTTAAACGACTAAATCAACAAGCCGGTGAGCAAGGTATTGCAGTCGCCACCTCGCGCTTACGGGCACGGGTTATCATCGCGTGGCAAGGGTTACCATCGCGTGGCAAGAGCGCGTTCGCTCGTGAATCCATGGACGAGACGCCCATACCATTTTCGAATACCCCATCTCACAATCTATTAAAGCAACAAGCCGGAGAGCGAGTGGCTGAATCTGCTCCCTCACTATTGATATGACTTTTCAACTGTGTTTGGCAACACATGCTTTTATGGCCGCAAATACTTCTTGTTCTGACTTCATCCCATCGACACTTTCTAACTTGCCTTGTGCGGCATAGAACTCTGTCAAGGGAGCTGTCTGCGTCCTGAAAACATTCAGCCTTTCGCGAATCGTTTCGTAGTTGTCATCCGCTCGGCCATCGATCTGGGCTCGTTTCAACAAACGTTGAATCAATTCCTCCTCCACCACACGCAGCTCGAGGGCCATGTCAAGCGTGAGTCCGCTTTCAACCAAATGGTCATCAAGCAACTGGGCTTGAATGATTGTCCTTGGAAAACCATCGAACAACGCTCCGTTGGCACACTCCTCACTCTGAAGTTTTTGCGCAACAATACGCATGACTAAGTGGTCTGGAGCTAACTTTCCTGCATCAATGTAAGAGGCCACCCAACGGGACAATGCCGTGTCCTGACGCTTGACAGATCTCAGCATTTCGCCTGTCGAAAGATGTGGTATCTGCAAAAGTTCGACCAGTCTTTTGCACTGCGTCCCTTTGCCTGCACCGGGGGGGCCGATGAACACCAATCGCATTGCAGCGGCCCTTCCCATGCTTGCTGTTTAAATGAACTATAAATTGCCAACAATAGGGATTCCGGCCGAACCCTGTTCGGCCGCGATTCCAATGGCTACACCGAGATGGTTCAACCGAGTTCCGGTTAGTGTTCCAAAAGTCCCTTGTAATTCCGCATAAGCAAGTGACTATCGATCTTTTGGATCAGATCGAACGCAACGCTAACCGCGATCAAAAGTCCTGTGCCTCCATAAAAGCCCGCGACGCTTGCCGAAACACCAAACTGCGATGTAATGATCGTCGGTACGATAGCGACGATCGCCAAAAACGCGGCGCCAACATAGGTGATTCGAATCATAACCTTTTCCAAATAATCTGCTGTCCGCTTACCTGGTCGGTACCCAGGTATGAACGCCCCAGAATCCTGGAGATTCTGAGACATCTCTTTCGGATTGAACATGATCGCAGTCCAAAAAAAGCAAAAGAAGAAAATGAACACGACATACAAGACGTTGTAGGTGAACGACGAACCGCTTTGGAACATCGACGAAAGAGAACCAAATGCACCCGATATCAACTTGGCCCAATCCGAATCACCAGCCAACGCATTTGCCAAAATTCCAAAGATCAAGCCAGGAATCATCAACATGCTGCTCGCGAAAATAATCGGCATCACACCCGATTGATTGATCTTTAACGGCAAAAACTGCTTGGTCCCGCCAAAGACGCGTCGCCCGCGTACGTGCTTGGCGCTCTGCATCTGAATTCGCCTCTGTGCCATCGTGATAAACACGACTGCAAAGACCACGCCTACGAACAAGAATGCGAGCACGACTAACACGTCGGGTCCAATCGTGTTGTTGGACATTCCGCTAAGCGAACCGGACATGCTACCTTTTAAGTCCCAAAGTGCCTTTGGCATCTGAGCCAAAATCCCCGCCATGATGAGCAAGGATACACCATTGCCGATACCGTATTCGTCAATCTGTTCTCCAAGCCACATCAAGAACATGGAGCCTGCAGTCATAATCATGACAGTTGTCAGCATCCAGCCAGTAAAAAGCGAACTCCCGCCGGAACCATAAAAGGCTTTCGACAGAGGCGAATTTGCATCCGCAATCACACTGAATTGCAAGTAGGCCCAACTCTGAACGACGCAGATGATCAACGTCAGGTATCGCGTGTACTCGTTGATCTTCTTTCGACCCACAGCCCCTTCTTTTCGCAATTGCTCAATCGGTGCCCAAACAGTACCTAACAGCTGAAAAATAATGGAGGCTGAAATGTACGGCGCGATTCCCAATCCGAAAATCGTCAACGATCTGAGGTCGGTTGCCGAAAAAACGGCAACTTTGTCCAGGAACGATTGCATTTCGCCCGAGTAAGAAAGGTTTCCATTCGTCAAAATCGGCAAACGAACGTGATAACCGATCCGATAGACGGCGAGCAAGAAAAGCGTCAAGAATATCTTCTGCCGCAATTCTGGGATCGAGAAAACAATCCTTAGCTTTTCCAACATATCGTCAGGTCCCTGAAAGTGATGTGAGGGTACTAACCCTACTAACGCGTATGGCCGACGTTGTGATTCAACGCCGGCCACGCCATTGTTTCGAATATTTCAATTTTCTGCTAGGCTAATTTCGTTCAACCATTGGCGTACGTGTTATCGGCCAGTACACCGTTCGTTGAAAGTTAAACCAACCATGGTTCACAATCGAAGTACGCTGATCGCGTCGAGGATTGCTCTGCAGGAAACTACACGGTAGCTTCGGACTCGCCTTCGGCTTTGAGTGCGGCAACTCGCTCCTTGGGAGTCCGTCTGGCTGCAACCAAATCCACCGTCCCACCAGCCTGAACCACTTTTTCTTTCGCCGACTCGCTGATTCGCGTCACCGTGAACTTCAAAACCTTGGTCAACTCGCCATTCCCTAGAATCTTGATCTCATCGCAGCGAACCTTGACCAATCCCTTTTCACGGAGAGTGGTTGGATTGACCTCTTCGCCAGCCAAATACACCGAATCGATCGCATCAAGATTGACGCCGAAAACGGTAACTGCCCAGCGATTATGGAAGCCACGCTTTGGAATGCGTCGGACCAACGGCAAATCACCACCATTGAAGGCAGGGTGCCGTGAGTAACCGCTCCGCGATTTGTGCCCGTTGTGACCACGCCCTGCGGTCTTACCGGTCTTGCTACCAATACCTCGCCCGATTCGCTTGCGTGCTCGGTTGGTAACGATTTCTGTGTTGACTTCTTCTAAATTCATGACAGTTTAACGCCTCGGAGTCGTTCAACATCCTCGCGTGTTCTCAACTGAGATAACGCATCGAATGTCGCTTTGATCAAAACTACTGGATTGTTGGAGCGAAAGCTCTTGGTCAAAATATCCTGAATCCCTACAGCTTCGCAAACGGATCGAACCGCTTGACCAGCGATAATGCCTGTTCCAGGACTGGCAGGCATCAATAGGACGTGAGCCGCACCGAACTTGCCGGTCACCGCGTGAGGAATCGTGCCATTTATAAGTGGGATCTTGATCATCGCACGGTTTGCACCCTTTTGGGCCTTGGACACGCTCGGCGGAACTTCGTTCGCCTTACCGTATCCATATCCTACGCTACCTTTTCCATCTCCGACGACCACTAAGGCAGCAAAGCTAAATCGACGGCCACCCTTCACAACGGCAGCACATCGTTTGATCTTCAAAACGCGGTCGATCAGATCGCTTTGACCAGCACCACCGCCACCGCCGCTATTACCGCCGCCGCCACTATTACCGCCACCAAAATTATTTGCCACGCTGTCGTCCGCTCCCAATTAGAATTCTAAACCAGCTTCGCGAGCCGCATCGGCGAACGCCGCAACGCGACCATGATATTTGCATGAACCGCGGTCCAATGCGACTTGCTTGATCCCCGCCTTGATCGCTCGTTCCGCTAAAATCTTTCCAAGCTTCGAGGCCGCCTCGCAGTTCCCACCGTAGCCGATCTCAGCTTGAAGACCTTTTTCAAGCGAATTCACCGCAACTAGCGTCTTGCCTGTCGTGTCATCGATCACTTGGCATCCAAAATTTTGAAGCGTCCGCGAAACGCTTAATCGCGGCCGTGCCGTCGTTCCACGAACTCGCTTCCGAACCCGAAATGCTCGTCGTTCACGTTGACCATCGACAACTTTTCGTATATCCACAACTATCCTCTCGACGCAACTTACGTTACGCCCCGAAAAATCGAATTCTGAAACATGTTTCTTTGTGTCTGTTCCCTATTGGAAAGACAATCCTACTAGGTTGCACTCTTGCCTGGCTTGAGCTTGACCTTTTCACCCAAATATCGAACGCCCTTGCCCTTGTAAGGTTCTGGCTTACGGAGTGACCGAATGTAAGCAGCAAATTGTCCCACCGCTTGTTTGTCACACCCCTTAATGTTGACGTGCGTCTGGTCTGGACAAGCAACATCCAAACCCTCAGGTATCGGCAGATGCAATTCGTTCGCATAGCCAACACGCAGTTGCAGGATCTTGCCCTTGATTGCGGCTAAATATCCAACACCGATGATCTCAAGCTTTTTTTCATAGCCGTTCTTCACGCCCAAGATCATGTTGTTGATCAAGGCCCGCGTCAAACCATGGTAGGCTCGCGACTCCCGTTCGTCATTCTTTCGACTAACTTGGAGCGTCTTTCCATCTTCAGCTACTGCAACTGACACCTCGTCACGATGCGTAAACGTCAACTTACCCTTGGGGCCTTCGACGCTAACGGTTCGATCCGCGATGGCAACCTTGACGCCATCCACAATCGCAATTGGATTTCTACCTACACGGGACATTTGATCGTACTACTCACTAACTTGGAATGTGTTGCACAAGCTGACGCTTGAATTCTTCCTGCAGGAACTGCGACGTCGAGCGTCGCGATTAACGACTAACAAACTTCGCAAAGAACTTCCCCGCCCAGGTTTTGCTGACGGGCTTCCCGATCGCTAACAACACCTTTGGATGTGCTTACGATCGAAATCCCCAATCCATTCAGAACCGGCTTCAGCTCCGCGCATTTTGAGTATATGCGACGACCAGGTTTGCTAACCCGATTAATGGTTTGAATGACCTTCTCACCATTCGGACCGTATTTTAATTCGATGCGGAGCATTTTCACTGGCTCAGCTTCGATTTCTGCGAAGTCCCAGATGTAGCCTTCCCGCTTTAAAACGTCCGCGACGCCTACACGCAACCGCGAAAGTGGCACATCAACAAACGGTCGTTCAATTCGAACGGCGTTGCGGATGCGAGTTATCATATCTGAAATTGGGTCATGAATCATAATGTGGATACCCCCGAAACCTTACCAACTTGCCTTACGAACACCAGGAATCAACCCTTTGTCTGCCAACTGTCGGAAACAAATCCGACAGATGCCAAACTTGCGATACACCGCACGCGGGCGACCACATAATTGACAACGGTTCTCTCGGCGAGTTGAAAACTTAGGCTCGCGTTTGGCTTTCGCAATTTTGCTTTTGCTGGCCACAGGTCGTTTCCGGTTTGTTTCAGGGAAGTACGGATAAGTAACAGTTTTTTGATCTTCGGCATCAGCCTAAGACTTCTTTGAGCGATAGACCAAAGCCCATCTCTCGCATATTTTTACAACAACCGATCGATATCTCGATCGATCGCAATCAGCTACGCAGTCTTCTTAATCTTCGGAGCTCGGAATGGCATTCCAAACATTTCAAGCAATCTTCGCGCGTGGTCATTCTCGACAGCCGTTGTCACAATGGCGATGTTCATTCCCTGAGGCCTAGCAAACTTGTCAGGATTCAATTCAGGAAACACTAACCACTCCGACAAACCCATCGAATAATTGCCTTTGCCATCAAATGCTGTCCGACTTACTCCGCGAAAGTCACGCACTCGCGGTAGCACGATACTAACCAACCGATCAAGGAATTCGTACATGCGTTCGCGACGCAACGTAACCTTACATCCAATCGCCACGCCTTCCCGAAGTTTGAAACCGGCAATGGAATTCCTTGCCAGAGTCAAAACTGGTTTTTGTCCTGCGATATCGGCCATTGCCTCAGCCGCAAGTTCAAGATACTTCTTGTCTTGCATGGCCTCGCCGACTCCCATGTTAATGGAAATCTTTTCAAGCCTTGGAATCGCGAAAACGTTCTTAATTCCAAGCTCTTCCTTGAGAGCTGGGCTGATCGTTTCAATGTAATGTTGTTGGAGTCTAGCGACCATTTCCGAGTGCTTTATTTATAATTTGTGGATTTTGACAGCGTTGCTGACTTCAATTAACTTTTCTTGGCATGCAAGGCCCGAGCTGGTGCGACAACGCTAATCGTCTCCCCACTCTTTTTACTATATCGCTCTTTCGTACCATCCGCCAAGAAGCGTACACCCATTCGGGTCGGCTTCCCTGTCGTCGGGCAAACCAACATCACCTTGGAAACGTCCATAAACGCTTCCAAAGAGAGTCGTCCCCCCTGAGGATTACGTTGCGACCGCTTGACGTGCTTGTAAACACGGTTCAATCCTTCGACCACAACTTTCCCAGCGGGACGATCAACCTTGAGGACCTTGCCTCGTTGACCCTTATCACGACCGGACATCACTTCTACGGTGTCGTCAACTTTGATCAACATTTACACCACCTCACTGGCCAAAGAAACAATTTTGGTAAAACTCTTTTCACGCAATTCGCGAGCAACCGCTCCGAAAATGCGAGTGCCGCGTGGATTGTCGTCCTTGTCTACCAGGACCACCGCGTTCGAATCGAATCGAACGTAACTACCATCAGCACGTCTAGTGGACTGCGACACTCGGACAATTACGCCTCGTACAACAGCCTTCTTTTTCACTTCACTCCCTGGAATCACGCTCTTGACCGAGCAAATGATCACATCGCCAAGCCCTGCATAGCGTCGACGTGTTCCGCCCAACACCTTAATGCACATCACCTCACGTGCACCTGTGTTGTCGGCTACTTGTAGTCGGCTTTCTTGCTGAATCATGATGGACTATGTTTCAAAAACGTTTTGTGTAATACTGCAAAAACCATGTCTGTCGTTTGGTAAACGCTAGGCCTGGTGACGATACCGCGTGTCTAAGTTGCTGCTGCTGCCGCTTGTTGGTCAGCCCTCAAACTCGCCACATCGATCTCTCGATTCTTTTCCACCACACGAATCAATCGCCAACGCTTCAGTTTGGACAATGGACGCGACTCCTCAATCTCAACTTTGTCACCCATGCTCGACTCATTGGCTTCATCATGCACGTGACAAACCGTTTTCTTGCGAATGACCTTCGAGTAACGTGGATGGCGAACCAACCGCTCGATTTCAACTCGACGTGTCTTGGCAGCTTTGTCGCTGGTAACAACACCGATCAGGATTCGTCGTGGCATAATAAAACTTTGGTATCGGACTGTGACTAGTTAGGAAGGGAAACGGACGAAGTACTAAGCGATTTTCGATCGCTGCGTCTGCAATGTGCGAACGCGTGCGATCAATCGTCGATTGAGCTTCTTCTGGCTTGGCACATCGACGCGGTCCGTTTGCGATTGGAGGCGAAGTCGGAACATGGTCTCGGCCGCTTCTAAGGCGGTTAGTTCCAACTGTTCATCACTCATTTCGCGGAGTTCGGAGGCTTTCATTTTCGATTCGATCACTTAGTTGATTGTCAAATTAAGCAGGCCGACGACGAACCAGACGTACTGGAATCGGCATTTTGGCTGCCAGTCTAGCGAAGCACACTTTGGCCTGCTGCTCTGAGACTCCGGCGAGTTCGTAAAGAACTGTGCCCGGTCTCACAACTGCAACCCAATACTCCGGCTCCCCCTTGCCCTTACCCATTCGGGTTTCCAAAGGCTTGGACGAAACTGGTTTGTCTGGAAATATTCGGATGTAAAGTCGACCTTCACCACGAACGTATTGGTTGGCTGCGATTCGCCCCGCTTCGATTGTCTGGGCCCTTATCCAACCACCCTGAAGCGATTGAAGTCCGAAATCACCAAAAACAACCTTGTTACCGCGGGTCGCGTTACCTTTTATACGTCCTCTTTGGCTTTTTCGGTGCTTGACCCGTTTGGGCATCAGCGCCATCGTTACCGTCTCCCGCGTAAGAACCTTGGTTTACCCAGACTTGCACACCGATATTCCCCTGTGGAGTAGCGGCCTCAGCAAGTCCATAGCTAATTTTTGCTTGAATCGTACTGAGCGGTAGAGAACCAGCATTGCCTTTTTCGCAACGTGCCATTTCCGCACCACCCAACCGACCTGACATTTGAATCTTGATCCCTTTTGCACCAGCATCCATGGCTGTTTCAATGGATCGCTTCATCGTGCGTCTGAAACTTGACCGCTTCGCCAATTGCTTCGCAATGTCTTCCGCAATCAATTGAGCTTGTATCTCAGGACGATAAACTTCCTCGACCTTCAAATTCACTCGCCTACCAATCAAGTTTTGCAGCTCTTCCTGCAACACCTCGATCTCTGTACCCTTCTTTCCAATGATCAAACCTGGCTTTGCCACGAAGACCATCAGCCGAACTTCATCGCGGGTTCGCTCAATTTCGATTCGATCGATACCAGCTTCGCGATACGCCGACTTCGTTGGATGGAACTTGATGAACTTACGAATCTTCTGGTCTTCCACCAAAAGTTCTGCAAATTCCTTCTTGTTCGCATACCAACGGCTTTTCCAGCCCATGACAATGCCGGTACGAAAACCGATCGGATTAACCTTTTGTCCCATAGCAGCGTTTCCTACAGCTCTTCGATTCTCTTGAGTTCGACGGAAATATGACTCGATCGCTTGAGGATCGTGAACGCTTGACCGCGCGACCGCGGCTGGAATCGTTTAACGATCGGACCGCCGTCGACCCGTGCGTCCACAACAACGAGCTCCTCTGCACTGAAGGAACGACCGCTGTTTTGATCTGTATCCTGAGCATTGCCGACAGCACTCTTGATCACCTTTTCCAACATGCGTGCACCCCGGTGCGGTTGGAAACGGAGAACTTCGAGAGCTTCGTCCGCAAATTTCCCACGAACTAAATCGGCCAACGGTCTGACCTTTCTAGAGCTGATGCGTGCGTATCGATGAACGGCTCGGTAAGCCATGATTGATTCCTATGAACGTAAAACGATTATTTCTTACCACCCTTACCGCCGTGGCCGCGGAAGGTTCTCGTCGGTGAAAACTCGCCAAGCTTGTGCCCAACCATGTCTTCGGTAACGAATACCCTTATGTGTGCTTTTCCGTTGTGAACCATAAAAGTGGCCCCAACGAACTCAGGCACAATCGTACATCGACGAGCCCAAGTTGTGATCGGTTGATTGTCGTTTTTCTCGCGTGCTTTTAGCAGCTTGGCAAACAACTTTGGGTCTACAAACGGACCCTTTTTTGTCGAACGTCCCATGCGTCAGAACTCTTCCCTTGCAAACTACCTGAGTTTCAATTGACCGTAACGAACCGACTTGCGTCGACGAATAATTGCTGCATTGCTTGGCTTGCGCCGCCGCCGAGTAAATCCACCCTTTGCCAGCACGCCCGTCGGGCTAACTGGATGGCGACCACCCTTCGTACGACCTTCACCACCACCGTGCGGGTGATCAACCGGGTTCATGGCTGTTCCACGAACGTGAGGTCTCCAACCCTTCCAACGATTCCGACCCGCTTTACCGATTCGAATCGCGTCGTGATCTGGATTGCTCATCTTGCCAATCATCGCCCGGCACTGAATCGGAACTCGACGCACTTCACCACTCGGCAACTGCAACTGAGCCCAACCACCTTCGCGAGCCATCAAGACTGCTGAGGTTCCTGCGGATCTGCATAACGCAGCACCCCGGCCCGGCGTCATCTCGACACAACAAACCTCTGTCCCTGGCGGAATGTTTTTCATCGGCAAGCAATTGCCCAATGTAGGCGTTGCGTCCGGACCATTGAACAACATCGCGCCGGCCTTCAAACCATCCGGCGCCATGATGTAAGTCTTTTCGCCATCTTTGTAGTGAAGCAATGCGATCCGAGCCGATCGATTTGGATCGTACTGGATCGAATCCACCTTAGCACCAACACCGTCCTTCATTCGCTTGAAGTCGATAATTCTGTACATTTGCTTGTGTCCACCACCGCGATGTCGCGACGTGATGAAACCTTGATTGTTTCGTCCGCCATGTCGCTTCAACCGCTTGAGAAGAGACTTCTCCGGTGTGGCGCCTGGCGTCAGCTCAGCAAAGTCGCTGACAGACGAATTTCTTCGCCCTGCTGATGTTGGTTTATATACTCGAATACCCATGATCGTGTCCTACGTTTTTTCCTTTAAGAAGGTGGTTCCTAGAAGAAGTCGATCTTGTGTTCATCACTGAGCTTGACGATCGCCTTCTTCCAAGCCTTCGTCACACCAAGCTTCGCCTTGTATCGGCGAGCTTTACCTTGGCGATTTTGAGTCGCAACCGCAATAACCTTCACATTGAACAATTCTTCGATCGCCGCCTTGATGACGGTCTTATCCGCCAAAGGATTGACTTCGAATGCATAACGGTTGTGACGTGTCGCTTTATGCACACCCTTCTCCGTTACAAGCGTACGCAACACCACTTGGTGTGGTGTCAGCACGATTTTGCTTTTTGGTTTCTGCTTTGCCATGGTTGCTACTTGTGTTGTATTTCAATTATCAGTCCGCTTCGGGCGAACTGCGGATTTATGCACTTGCTCTCGACTTCAACCAATCCAACGCGTCTTTGGTCATCACGAGCTTCCGTGGGCGAAGGATGATCAACGCATTCAAGTCACTCACAGGGCTGATTGTTAGCCCTTCGATGTTTCGTCCGCTCAAATAAAGGTTTTTATCCAGACCATTGGTCGCGAACGTCTTCGTCAAGCCTTCGAGCCCGATCGCCTTAAATGCCAGCGCCAAAGTCTTTGTTTTGGGAGCGTCCATGGCGAACTTATCCACCACGATCACGGAACCGGACGAAATCTTCGCAGCGATCGCCATGCGTGTTGCCGCTTGAACAGCCTTGCGAGGCAATCGATAGTAGTATGATCGAGGCTGTCGCGAGTTTGCGTGACCGCCACCACGACGAACCGGATTACGCTTAGCACCCATTCGGGCGTTACCGGTACCCTTTTGCTTGTAGATCTTCTTGGTTGAGCCGGAAACTTCACCACGACTCTTGGTCTTGTTGCTGCCTTGACGCTGATTCGCCAAATACATCACCACAACGTCGTGCAGCAACTGCTTGCTGACCCTAGGGGCAAGCATCTGCGGGTCGATTTCATAATCGCCCACTTGGGTGCCCGTCATATCGTAAATTGGAAGCGTAGTCATCTGTAATAAGCCTGTTGTTTTTCTTTGCACACGATTTCGGTGCTAAAGGTAACAATGATTCGAAAGTTTCAGCCGAGTTTATTGGTTTCGCGAATGATCACATAACCGCCGTTTGGACCCGGGATCGCACCCCGCACCAGCAACAGATTGTTCGCTCCGTCGATCCGGACAACCTTCAAGTTTCGCATGGTAATACGATCGTTGCCGTACTGACCCGCACCCTTCTTGCCCTTGCGAACTCGTCCAGGGTAGGTAC
This sequence comes from Pirellula staleyi DSM 6068, assembly GCA_945870455.1. Classification (GTDB taxonomy): domain Bacteria; phylum Planctomycetota; class Planctomycetia; order Pirellulales; family Pirellulaceae; genus JBKCUI01. The sequence goes on from CAMBSL010000005.1 coordinate 36,102, forward strand.
CAGCACTCGTTCCACCAGCGTGGCGGTGACACTTTTTCACACCGTGAGTGGCTCTTTGCCCAGCGTAATTATGCTTTTTCATCCAGCCTGAGAAACCACAACCCTTGGTGATTCCCGTGACGTCCACCGAAACGAGCCCCTCGAGCACAGCCACGGTGATTTCCGACCCTACGTCCGCAGTCGCAGCACCTCGGAACTCGCGGACAAATCGCTTTGGTTCACATTCAGGCTTGCTTACAATCGCGCCGCCTGCGGCTTTAAGTTTGGTCGAACGCTTGCTGGAGATACCAGCAACATGACCACGTTCAGCTCGGCTAGCAAGGCGTCGGGGCTTGTCTAGAAAACCCAACTGAATTGCTTCATACCCATCACGATCCACGGTTTTAACCTGAAGAACATGGCAAGGACCAGCTTGGATCACGGTGACAGGCACTGCGCGTCCATCCTGCTCATACACTTGCGTCATACCGACCTTACGGCCGAGAATACCTTTGCTCATTCGTCTTATTCCGTAAATCGTTGCCATGAAGGACACACCGACGAGCCGGCTCCACTTGGACGCCAACTTTGCGAAAGAGAGCGGAAAAACCGCAACTGTCGCGAGATCGATGGTTACCTCCAGGACTTCCGTTTCATATTGGGAAAACCTGATGGATGCCGTTTAAGCGTTAATTCCTACCGGGATGTTGCCTTGATTTTGATGTCAACACCTGCGGGCAAGCTCAGTTTGTTTAGAGCTTCAATCGTCCTAGCAGTGGCTTGTTTGATATCGATCAGACGCTTGTGCGTCCTGATCTCGAATTGCTGACGGGCTTTTTTGTCGATATTCGGACCGGACAGGACCGTGTATCGTTCAATACGGGTAGGCAGCGGAATTGGGCCGTGCACTTCAGAGTGGGTCCGCTTGGCGGTTTCCACTATTTCCAAAGCACTTTGATCCAAAACGGCATGGTCATAAGCTTCCATTCGAATTCTGATGACTTCATGCGATCCGGACACAGCTAATCACTACCTCTGGTAAAATCGTCAACAAAAGAGTGCCGTGAAGCACAATCTTCAATTTCAAGCCCTACGTAGAACGCGGGACGCAAGAAGATAGGAATGTCGACCGAAGTCGTCAACTGCAAAATGTTTTTTTTGTGATTTTTCGAGATTTTTGCATGGTTCGCAGTGAAGGATCGGGTTAGCAATAGTCTATCCGGCGCGGAATAAGGCGATCCCAATTCAGTCCGCGTCAACTATAAATGCGTGTCGTGTTCGGTTTCCGTAGACTTCCTTTGCCGTTTGATTGCACCATCATGCCGAAACTTTCTGCATTTCCGAAAGCCTACATGCACGCGTTGTGCAAAGACGGTTCCATGAAGCTAGCTCAATGGTTCGAACTGGCAGCGACCCTTTCGATTGACGGTTTGGAGTTTTATGCTGGTTTTTTAGAGATGGAGGACGAATCTCGCTGGCCTTCCTTCCGGACCCAAGTTGAATCCCTCGGAATGCAGATCCCAATGATGTGCTGTTCGCCCGATTTCACCCATCCTGACGCCTCGTTTCGCAGTCGCGAGATCGCCAAACAAAAGCGATGGATTGACATGACTGAGGCTCTTGGGGGCGGTTATTGCCGGGTATTAAGCGGTCAGCGACGTCCGGAATTGTCAACAGCGCAAGGTGTCCAATTGGCGGCGGAGTGCATTCGCGAGTGCCTACCCTATGCCGAAAAACGCGGCATCACACTTATCCTCGAAAATCACTACAAAGATGACTTCTGGGAATATCCTGAGTTCGCCCAAAAGATGGACGTATTCTGCGATCTGGTAAATGCGATCGATCACCCCGCTTTTGGTGTCAATTACGACCCAAGCAACGCTTATATCGCTGGCGACGACCCGATCGAATTGCTTAAGCGAGTTTCGAACCGGGTCGTGACGATGCATGCGAGCGATCGCTATTTGATCGAGGGGACCTTGGAAGACCTTCGCCGAGAAGAAGGTGGTGCGGCAGGCTACGCCAAACGATTGCGCCATGGCGAAATCGGCCAAGGATTGAATGATTACGACGCCATTTTCACCGAATTGCGGCGGGTGGGTTTCGACAGCTGGATCAGTATTGAGGATGGGGTCGACGGCATCGAACAGCTTCAACGCAGCGTAGTATTTCTCAAGGCCAAAATTCGACAATATTGGGGAAGTTCGTTTGGTGGCGTAACGTCGCAAGCTGTTCGGTGAATCAAATGAAATAAAATCACAACCTCTGCGTGTGCCGTAGCCCCAAAAACCAGGGGTTTTTCAATTGCGGACGGCACGTGGAACGTGCCTGCTACGATAAAATCTGAGCCTCTGGGCGCACCACTAAGTTCCGCGTCGATTCCCAAACCAATAAATGTGGGATCGGTCGCAAAGTCTCAAATCATGGTCCCGGCACCAAGCCACGAGCCAGGTGGATTGTAGCCTTAACTCCTCTGCCGTCGTTCCTCGCGGCATCATCAAGACCCGGTCCCGGTCCCAGTCCCCCAAATCCTGAAGATACTCAAGTACTTCTTCGGCATCCAAAATCGATCCTACCACGAACTTGAGTTGGTACGCCCCTTGCGACATCAAACTGCGAACAATCTCAGGTCGACTGCGGCGCTGGTCATGTTGTTTGACCCATTCGGCGGACGCGTATCCCATGGGTGTTGAATTGCTGAGTTTAGGACTTATCGACCAGAGATCGCATGCCAACTCTCGATGGATCGTGCCAGCGGTTTCGATGGTAATGTGGCGATTCATTTGGCGTAGCTCCTCGCAAACTTCACCGAGCTCATCAAAAATCATCGGTTCGCCGCCAGTAATCACCACGTGTTCGGTGTTCCATTTGGTTGCCGCCGCCACGATGGTCGAGACTTGCCATGAGTCCCCCTCGGGCTCCCAAGATGCATAGCGTGTGTCGCAGAACCAACAGCGGAGATTGCAGCCGCTGGTGCGAATGAACACACTAGGGGTGCCTGTAAAGCGACCTTCTCCCTGAACGCTTTGGAAAATTTCTGAGATACGGATCACTCGGGCCTCGTTTTCCCTACCCTTGGCCAATCTATCTGCGGTTCCATTGGCAAAGTGCACTATTAAGATACCGACAAACGATCAGAATACACAAAATCGAATCTTTCGCGAATCCTGTTTGCCAATGTTCCAAGGAGAAATTGCAGTGCCCGGCACACCGTTCCAAGATCAACTCGAGTGCTTTGACAACTCGTTCCCCAACCGAGATTACCACATTGAAATCGAATGCCCTGAATTTACCTCCATGTGTCCTAAGACTGGTCAGCCCGATTTCGGAACTCTCATTTTTCGTTACGTGCCCGACCAAAAGTGTGTCGAGCTAAAGAGTTTGAAACTTTACCTGCAGAAATTTCGCAATGAAGGCATTTTCTACGAGAACGTCACCAATCGCATCCTGGACGATTTTGTGCTCATTGTGAACCCTCGAAGCGTAACGCTTGAGAGCCACTGGGGGGCTCGCGGCGGCATCAGTTCCGTCATTACTGTCAGCCACGAAAAGACCAAATAGCATGTCGAGCAACCTAAATAGCAACCCTTTGAAACCGGTCATTCTCAGCGGCTTTGCAGACGAAGCCGCCAACCAAAAAACGTGCGAACAGCAGTTCTGTGCTTTTGCGGCTCTTGGACTGCGTTACTACACGCTGCGATTCATCGATGCAGGTGCGGGCATTCAGAATGTCATGCAACTTGCTCCCGAGTCGATCAGCCGAATCCTCGATTTGCAATTGGAATACGGGCTTCAGGTCTCCTCGATCGGCTCCCCAATCGGCAAGGTCAAACTGATCGATGTGGCAGACGGAACGACGAATCGCTTTGTTCCCTTCGCGGAGTACTTAGAAAAAGATGTTCGCCGCGCTTGTGAACTTGCCAATACGTTTGACAGCAAATTGATTCGCGGCTTTTCGTTTTATCACCCTCGCGGAACGGCCCCTGAGGATCACCTCAATCAAGCCATCGATCAACTGGGACAAATTGCTCGCGTCTGCAACGTACAGGGCCTTACATTCGGCCTCGAGGTGGAAGCGAATCTCATTGGCCAAACCGGCAAGTTGCTCAAACGACTTTACGACGGTGTTGCCGACCCCGCAATGTTGCTGATATTCGACGGAGCCAACCTCGTCTGCCAGGGAATGTCAACGGAACAGGTCTACGACGAATACTTGGCGATGAAAGAAGGGATGGGTTGGTTGCATGTCAAGGACTACCAACGGCCCTTGACTCGCTCGTCGCACGTTGACGAAGATTCCTTGACGAGCTTTGTGCCAGCCGACCAAGGGGACTCGGGTCACGAGGCTATTTTCCGAGATATGAAACGAGGCTACTCGGACTTGCTGACGCGACTGGAAAGGCGAGGCATCCCTGGCTTGTTCATGGATTTGGAACCGCACGTCAAAGGGGGTGGGCAATTTGGCGGTTTCAGTGGCCCAGACGGATTCGGTGTTGCCTTGCGAGGACTTTGCCGCGTGTTGGATTATGTTGGACTGCCGTATGACTTGCGTTCGTTTGACGACATCCGAAATAGCGTTTCCAAACCCAAAACGGGCGCCTAGTCGCCAATGAGTCTCACCGCGGACACAAAAACCGAAAAAGGCTTGCCTGGATCAACGCCTGACTCCTGGCGTAGCGATTACCCATTTGAGTCGAAGTTTCTCGAACTAGAGCCCAACATCTGCATGCACTACGTGGATCGAGGGCCTACGGCAAATCCGGATAACGTCGGTAACGACCAAACGATTTTATGCATTCACGGAAATCCAACTTGGTCGTTCTATTATCGATCGATTATCGCAAATTTCAGCGCATCGCATCGCGTTGTGGCGGTCGACCATATTGGTTGCGGCTTGAGCGACAAACCTCAAAACTATCAATACACATTGGCTCAGCATACGGCCAACCTCGTTCGTTTGATCGACGAACTGGATCTTAAGAATATCACGCTCGTGGTTCACGATTGGGGAGGTGCTATCGGGCTGGGAGCGTCCATCGAACGCATAAGCCGATTTCGCAATCTGCTTGTTCTGAATACCGCTGCTTTTCCGCCAACCTATGTTCCGTTGCGCATCGCAGCCTGCAGGATTCCGTGTTTGGGGTCGTGGGCTATTCGGTACGCAAACGCGTTTGCCCGAGCGGCAATCAGCATGGCCATCGATCGCCTGCCGAGATTGAGCGACAACGCGAGGCGAGGGCTACTGGCTCCTTATGATACGCCTCGACATCGCGTAGCCATCGATGGATTCGTTCGCGATATTCCCATGTCGAAAAGCCATCCGACTTGGAAGGTACTGGAACAGTTGGAAAAAAATTTGCCACAACTCAGGAACTTGTCGATTCGATTTGTTTGGGGGATGCGCGATTGGTGCTTCCGACCCGAATGCATGGAACGAATGAACGCCGTTTGGCCGAATGCAACGCGTCGCGAACTGAACGACGTGGGGCACTACGTGATGGAAGAAGCACCGGACGAAGTGCTTGAAGAATTGGGGTATCTCCTAAGCGATTCGAAATAACCGTGAGTTCGAACCCTTTAGCCAAATCTCTTTCGGAGTCGGGGCTTTCGATTCGAAATCGAATTCGAGTTGCCTTGTTAATGGAATGCACCGCCATCAAGGCAGGCAACGTCCATCCATCTGCCTCATTCCATGATTTGACCTATCAGCACTTCGTCGCCGCAGCCATGGCAATCGGTGATCGAATGAGCCGCTGCATCCACGAACCCCTTGGCGAAGTCGTCCTGCAATCGGTTAAGGCTATGATGGAGTGGGTCGGCACCAACACCAGCTTGGGTACGATCCTCTTGATCGCCCCTCTCGCAGTCGCGGTCAACCGATTGGAAAGAGAAGGCAAAACTCTTGCTGAATTACCGGTCTACATCCGCGAGACGTTGTCGCGTTTGGATTCGCACGATTCCGAGTGCATTTACGAAGCGATTAGATTGGCCAAACCCGGTGGGCTAGGCGAAACGCAGACAATGGACATTCAACAAGTTGCACCGGAGAGTATTCAGCTGGCGATGAAGACCGCAGCAGCCTGGGACGATATCGCACTTCAGTACGCGACGGGTTTTGAACTGGTACTTGAATACGCAAAAAGAATCTTAGACAAAGCCCCAAACGGACCGGCATGTCTTGAGACGATTCGAAACTTGCAAATCGACATTCTATCGGAAAGAGTCGACAGCCTAATTGCGCGTAAACGCGGAATTGAATTCGCAAACCAAGTGCAGGCAGAGGCAAAAAAAGTCGTGTCGTCCGGCCCGTATGGCAGCGAGGTATTCGAAAGTTCCTGGAGTGCTTTCGATGCATTTTTGCGAGACGAAAAGCATTGCGGTAATCCAGGAACCATCGCGGACTTGATCGCGGCCGCCTTGTTTGTAGCGTTGAGTTAGCAGCGAAAAGTAGACTGGCGGCAATTGCGAATCCTTCGTTGAACGACGCTCCGCGTCGTGATTAGTACGACGCGGAGCGTCGTACAACTAAGGGCATTCGCCCCGCTCCCCGAAGCGTGACGGGGGAAAATGCACAGAGATCACACAAATCCAAGGGGATTTTGAGTCTAGCATGCCCTGAAATGTGGGTGAAGATGAGGGCAAAAGGCCCTCGGTCACCAGTGATTTTTGATTGCGGGGAGATAGACACGAGCTCCATGCACAGCACACCGAGCATATTGCGAACATGGGGCACAATGCCCAAGTTCGCGAAGCCAAGGTCTCGCTCCCTGACTGCCTACTGCCAACTGCCTACTGCCGCGAAAAGCGGCTTGCCCCGCTATTTCGCTAATGCGTGGCGTGCTACGATGAACTGTTGCGGTCCTCGGTGTCTATAAACACCGCACTCTTTTTCCTTTGCTTCGTACGAAAGTTAACCATCCATGGCTCGCGATATTTTGTTTCTGCTTAAGGAAAATTTCCCGGACGGCGAGGGACTCCCCTATTTCTGCCCCGACTGCGCGATGGTGACGGGTGTCCTGACGTACTTTCCAAAATTAAAGCACTCGCTCGATATTCGTTATTCCGACTTCCCTAAACCGCGTGCGGAAATTGTGGAGCTGATCGGCCCTGATCATCAAGGATGCCCTGTGTTGATCCTGGACAAAGCGCCACCCATGGACGCACTAGGGTTTCTTTCCGGTCAATCCAAAGGTCGCTCCTTTATCTCGGGGGCCAAAGCCATCTCGCAGTATTGGTCGCACATTCTCGGCGTATCTCGCCCTCACTGATCCCTCTCGTGCTTAAGCGACGCCTTGTCCATGAAGACCCCCGATGATCGATTGCAACCCGGTTTTTTGTTCGACTTGGAACCTTCGCTCAACGACACGAGCGAAGGTCCCTCCGTGGAAGAGCGAGAGGCGGAACTAGACGATGAAGAGTCGCAATGGGTTGCGCCCATTCGCCATGTACCCGACGAGGATCGAGAAGCATTTCTGAAACTTGCGATGGTCCATGGTGTGGGGCCACGTTTGTTGGCTGCTCTCATCGAGCACTTCGGCTCGGCTGCTTCCGTTTTGAATGCTACGCTTTCGCAGCTTGGGCAAGTGCCGAGGATCGGTCCAAAACTCTCCACGCTCATTCGCGATGGCAGCCAAATCGACCTCTCAGATCGAGTACTCCAGCATTGCAAAGAGAACGACGTTCAGATCGTTTTGGCGGGCGATCCCACTTTTCCTAGGTTGCTCACCGAACTAGCGGACCCGCCTGTCATGCTCTTTGTTCGCGGGCAATTCACGCAAGCCGACCAACTCTCGATCGGAATGGTGGGCACTCGCCACTGCACCAGCTACGGTCGAACGATGGCGGAACGACTGTCGAAGGCCCTTGCACGCTATGGCATCACGATCGTGAGTGGTCTGGCGCGAGGCATCGATGCCATCTGCCACCGCGGAGCCATCGACGCAGAAGGTCGCACGATTGCGGTGCTCGGCAGCAGTGTTACCGACATTTATCCTCCTGAACACAAAGAGCTCGCCGACCAAGTGACTCAACATGGCGTTTTAGTCAGCGAGACCCATCCTTTTGCAAAACCAAAGGCTGGCGTCTTCCCGCAACGCAATCGCATCATCAGCGGATTAAGCATCGGGGTCATCGTCGTCGAAGCGGCAGACAGATCCGGCTCCCTCATCACCGCTCGCCATGCAGGCGAGCAAGGTCGAGATGTCTTTGCGGTTCCAGGGCAAGCGACATCGCGAATGTCGCGAGGATGCAATATGCTGATACGCGATGGTGCGATCTTGATCCAGGATGCAGAGGATGTCATCGAACATTTGGGCCCTCTTGTCGAAAAGGCCAATCTTGGTGACGGAAAGGTTGTTCATCATCCAGCCGAATTGCAGCTTAATGAAATCGAACAAGCGGTTCTTCAAGCCATTGAGTGCATCCCAACCGATATCGACCAAGTGATTGTCAACTCGAAACTTCCTGTGTCGAGCGTCTTGAGTACATTGAGTGTCTTGGAAATGCGGGGTCTAATCAAGCGGCTTTCGGGGCGGACCGTTGTCCGAAGATAGACTCCTCGGTTTTTGGAACGGGTAACTATGTCATCGTTTGCAGTGGTTGGAACGGGTGCTTTGGGAGGATTCTATGGCGGGCTGTTGGCTCGATCGGGTCGCGAGGTTCATTTCCTCATGCGGTCCGATGCGTCATTCGTTAAAACGCATGGCTTACGAATCGATAGTAAATTGGGTGATTTTCACTTGCCGCAGGTGAACGTCTATGACAACGTTCATGAAATGCCCAAATGCGACAACATTATTCTCGCGCTCAAGAGCACGCAAAATCATCTCTTGGCTCAGCTTTTGCCTCCGCTGTTACACGAACGCTCGATTGTATTAGTATTGCAAAACGGACTGCATGTCGAACAATCCGCGCTAGATATCGTCGGTCCTGGTTGTGTCGCGGGTGGGTGCTGTTTCCTATGTTCCAACAAAGTCGGCCCAGGTCACATTCGCCATCTGGACTATGGCAAAATCCTGATGGGGCCTTACCAAGGGCTCGGCGATACCGAAACTGGACCGACCATGTCTCGCTTAAACGCCTTGCAACAAGAAATGATTGACGCCGGCATCGACTGTCATACGACCGAATCATTAACGCTTGCGCGTTGGCGCAAGCTCATGTGGAACATACCATTCAATGGGCTGTCCGTGATTCTCAATTCCAGCACCAACAAGATCATGGGACATCCCGCCTCGAGGGCTCTTGCCGAATCCATCATTCGCGAGGTGCGGCAAACCGCGTGTGATTGCGGCCACTCCATCGAACCTGAGTTTGTTCAATTCATGATGGACCATACCGACGAAATGGTACCCTACGATAGCAGTATGCGACTTGACTTCTTAGCGGGTCGCCCGATCGAGGTGGAATCCATTTATGGCAATGCCTTGCGATCCGCCGATCGAGCTAATGTGGATGCGCCGATCCTTCGAACCCTTTATCGACAGCTAACGTTCCTAGCCGATAATCGAGCGAGCACGGCAATCTAAGAACGACCTATGCAATGGACCTCGAAGCCCTGCTGTGTTAGCTTGCTGCGGTCCACTATGTTACGACCATCAAAGATAAAAGCGGGGCGACGCATCCCGTCGAAGACTCGCTTAGCGTCCACTTGTTTGAACTCGTCCCATTCGGTCAGCACTGCGATCGCGTGGGCTTCCTTCGCAGCGACATATGCGTCTTGTACGACTGTGACGTTGGTTTCGATCAGTTGTTTGTGCTTGTCCGAAAGAACTCCATTTACATCCGAAAAAGCCATTTTGAGGTCAGAACGGATTTTAGATTCGTGAACGCGTGGATCGTATATCACCAATCGAGCTCGTTCCTCTAATAGGTTGTGGCAAACATGGATTGCCGCCGATTCGCGGGTGTCATTGGTATCTTTCTTAAACGCGAATCCCCAGATGGCTATCTTCTTGTCTGAGACCGTATTGAACATCGTACTGACAATGCGTTCGGAGAAACGTCTCTTCTGGTAGTCGTTCATTATCACGACTTGTTCCCAGTATTGAGCAACTTCGTGAAGCCCAAAGTTTTCGCACAAATAAACTAGATTTAGAATATCCTTTTGGAAACATGAGCCGCCGAAGCCAACGGACGATTTTAGAAACTTGGGGCCGATGCGAGAGTCGGTACCGATCGCCTTGGCAACTTCGTCTACGTCCGCTCCGGTAGCTTCGCACAGCGCGGATATCGCATTGATGGAGGAAACTCGCTGAGCTAAGAACGCGTTGGCGGCGAGTTTGGAAAGTTCACTGCTCCAAAGGTTTGTTGTTAGGATTCGGTCCTTTGGAATCCATCGGCCGTAGACTTGCGCCAATCGATTGATCGCTTCTTGGGATTCACCACCAATGAGGACCCGATCGGGATAGAGAAGATCTTGCACTGCCGTACCCTCGGCAAGGAATTCCGGGTTGCTCAAAACATCGAAGGTTGCGCCATTAGCCGAACTGTTCAGAATTCGCTTAACCGCTTCGGCCGTTCGAACGGGTAGTGTCGATTTTTCGACAACAATTTTATGGCCAGTCGAACACTCCGCGATCTGGCGGGCGCACTTTTCAATGAATTCCAAGTTGGCGGCCCTACCAACTCCGATTCCAAACGACTTGGTCGGAGTGTTGACTGCGATAAAAATCATATTGGCGTGTTGGATGGCCGCTTCGATTCTCGACGAGAACGTCAAGTTTCTGCCACGAGCTTCTCGTACGACTTCGTCCAAGCCTGGTTCATAGATCGGCAACTCGTCGGAGTTCCACTGGTCGATGCGGGACTGGTTGAGATCCACGACATGCACTTCGACATCGGGGCATTGCTTTGCAATCATGGCCATAGTGGGCCCACCCACATAGCCGGCACCAATGCAACAAATTTTGATGGGTGAATCCATGAATACGGTCGTAATTAATTTAAAATGTTGCGGGTGGAAAAATTAGTTCTAGGTGTTTTAGCCATCACCAAGTGAGACCCAATGATCAATGTAACATGAGCCACACCGAAGCATAGTGCAAGCCCAGCCTTCGGAGTTTTGGAGTAATTGCATTGTTCAACAAGGATTTCTCATAGGGCGTGAAAAGCAATGTTGTTCGTCCATCCAGGATGAGTGTAACGATTGAGAGGATCAAGCGTCGGGTTGGTTTCCCGCAGTCTCCAATTTTGAAGACCTGCTGCTATACTCGTATCGGACGTACTACTTCCATTTGGTTCTACTTAGTTTGCAAAGCGGAGTGTTTCATGAAGATCGGCGTTCCAAGAGAGACTTTTCCCGGCGAGCGACGAGTTGCAGTTTCTCCTACTAGTTTGGCTGCTTTAGCCAAGTCAGGGATCGAAGTCGTCGTCGAATCGGGGGCGGGCGCTCTCGCTGGTTATCCAGATGCTTCCTATCTCGAAAAAGGTGCTACCATCGCGCCAAACCGCCAAGCGGTGTTTGATGCCGATGTGATCGTGCAAGTTCGAGCTGCCGGCGAAAACCTTACCCATGGCCATGACGATCTTAAATGGATGCGACCAGGGCAATGGATCGTTGCAAGTTGCGATGCCCTGAGCAGTCGCGAATCCGTAGAGGCCATCGCCAAGACAGGTGTTACCCTTTTTGCACTCGAATTGATCCCTCGCATCACGCGTGCTCAAAGCATGGATATCCTGTCTTCGCAAGCGTCCATCGCAGGCTACCGCGCGGTGCTCTTGGCCGCGATGGAACTCCACAAACTGTTTCCGATGATGATGACGGCCGCTGGCACTCTCACTGCGGCAAAAGTATTTGTTCTTGGTGCAGGTGTTGCTGGCCTTCAAGCGATCGCGACCGCCAAAAAAATGGGTGGCATCGTCTACGGTTACGATTTGCGTGCGGCTTGCCGAGAGCAAGTCGAGAGTTTGGGCGGAAAATTCGTCGAATTGCAAATAGCCAATTCGAATGCAGAAGACAAAGGTGGGTATGCCAAAGCCATGGATGAAGATTTCTATCGACAGCAGCGAGCCCAACTGGCCCAAACCGTTGCTCTCTGCGATGTGGTAATCACTACGGCCGCGATTCCTGGTCGCAAGTCGCCGCTGCTGGTAACGGCGGATGCAGTTCGTAGGATGCAACCTGGTTCCGTGGTAGTGGATCTCGCGGCGCAACGCGGTGGCAATTGCGAGTTGACGAAAGCGGATGAGCGGGTGATCGACTCAGGGGTGACAATTCTCGGCCCAACCAATATTGTTTCCGATGCGGCATTTCATGCGAGCTTGATGTTCGGAAATAATGTAACGAAATTCCTTCAAAACATGATCAAGGCAGGCCAATCATCCATCAACATGGAAGACGAAATCGTTCGCGAAACGATGATAACCCGAGATGGGAATGTCGTTCATGCCAAACTCCAGAATGCTCCACAAGCCGCTTAAGGCGAGCGGCAGATTGGAAACTACCAAAAGGTGATTGGGACCAATGTCCCGATCCGTTGTTTGGACGGGACATTGGTCCCATCCTACCCTCCGTTAAATCAAGTAGCTTTCACCCTGCCGCTCGCCTAAACAGACTCTTCCATCAATGAAAAGAAACCAGAAATTGCCATTCCTAGGGCTAGTCTTGGTTGCCGCCACTCCTTTCTCGGACGCGTCGACACGGGCTCAGGATCGAGTCCAGCCAAGTGCTGTATCGCTTCCCGAGAATGGCAAAGTTGTCTCATCGAAAGACAATCTCTCCATTGCAACGCTTTCACCCAGTTCTGGATTTTCAATCGGTGCTCTTGTTTCCCAATATGCTGCCGACCAAAAGACATTGGACCATCGTTTCCGGCTACCGCTGGATACGATTGGTCAAGAGTATCGAATGAAAATGTTGCAAAGCTGGCAAGAGAAGCTTGCGGCCATCGATTTCTCACAACTGGATCAAGACAACCAAATCGACTGGCTCTTGCTGGACGCTGAAATTCGTCACGATCGCAATCTTTTGGATCGAAAACTTACGAGAAACGAGAGTGCGAAGCCGCTCATTCCCTATTTTTTGCTGCTTCTGAAATACTGCGAGTCTAAGGAATATGGTTCGAAGTTGAGCGCCGAAGATTCCGCGAATGTATTAGACGAAATCGCCAACAGAGCCAATGAGTTATCTAAGGGCCTGCAAAAACCAACCCAAAAAAACGAACCCCCGTCGGCAACCACAGCACCCGCGACTCCACCGATCGCGCCCACCACTGCTATTCATGCAGCCACCCTCTTGGACCAGTTTTCTCGACAACTTCAAGACACGCATCGATATCACGAGGGCTACGATCCAAAATATACGTGGTGGGCCGCGAAGCCATTCGAGGCAGCCAAACTAGCGATTGCGAATCATAGAAAAGCCATTCGTGAAAAGATCGCTGGATTGGATGAAAACGATACCGACAAGATCGTAGGACTTCCCATCGGCAGCGAAGCGCTCACGAAAGAGTTGCAGCACGCCTGGATTCCATACACGGCCCCAGAGCTGATTGCGATCGGCGAACGCGAACTAAAATGGTGCGACGACAGGTTCCGAGAAGCGGCCAACGATCTCAAACTGGATGGAGATTGGCGTAAAGCCCTCGCCAACGTCAAGTCGTTGCATGTTGAGCCGGGCGATCAACCCCGTTTGATCCGCGAGCTTGCCTGGGAAGCGATTCGATTTATCGAAGGAAACGATTTGCTAACCATTCCTGAAATGGCAAAGCAAGGTTGGCGAGTCGAGATGATGACGCCAGAAGCTCAAAAGGTAAATCCCTACTTTTTGGGTGGCGATAACATCATCGTCTCATTCCCAACCAACACGATGACGCACAGCGAAAAGTTGATGAGCCTCAAGAGCAATAATATTCATTTTTGCCGAGCAACCGTTCATCACGAACTCATTCCCGGTCACCATTTGCAATACTACTCGTTAGCTCGCTATCGGAACTATCGCGAACTCTTCAGTTCTCCTTTTTGGATGGAAGGCTGGGCGCTGTATTGGGAAATGCAATTATGGGACATGAATTTCGCTCAATCGCCGGAAGATCGGATAGGGATGCTGTTTTGGAGGCGACATCGAGCCGCCCGCATTGTTTTTTCGCTCAACTACCAACTTGGGAAATGGTCGGCAGAGGAATGCGTCAAGTACTTGATTGAACGTGTTGGTCACGAACCCAGCGCTGCGGCAGCCGAAGTCCGCCGCTCGATCATGGGCTCCTATGGACCGCTTTATCAAGCCGGTTACATGTTGGGCGGCTTGCAATTGCGTGCATTGCATAAAGAGGTTGTTCAAGCTGGCAAAATGACCAATCGTGAGTTTCATGATGCGATTCTGAGAGAGAACTATGTCCCGTTCGAACTGCTTCGCGCCAAGATGCTGTCGTTGCCACTTTCGGAAATACAGTTACCGACCTGGAAGTTCTACGATTTCTGAGCCGCCATGTGAGCATGCCCGGAGGGCAATGCTGCGAAGGATATTGAAGCCGTATGGACAGTGCAATGTCACTCTCCGCAAGAGTGACCCACGGTAGGTCGCACCTGCCGGGTGCGACCATTGGAGTCTAAAGTAACTTTCTCCTATCATTTCGTTGACTGAAATGCTTCACGATATTTCTCTTCAGGCCTTGACCGAAGAACCAGATGAAAGTGATTGGACATAATGGCATAGCAACTTCATCGGACGCAAACACATCTACACGAGCTAACCGAGCCATAAATCACCTCCCCGTAGAATCGGATCTATCCACAAAATCTACTAAACTCGGCCAACAAGTCAAGTTCAGTGTGTGTCACCATGGTTTTTCCCTGTGCGTTTGAAGTCAAGGTCAGTATGTGTGCTCGTCCATGGTTCTCCGTTCGTTACAATTTCAATCAGTGGATCTTAGTTACCGCTCTTTCTCACCTACCCTCCGATTTAGTCCCTAACTGTCGCCAAAGACTTCGATCCACCGACGAATCAACAAAACTAACACTTCCATCGGCGAATGAAACATTAATCCCACCGCCGTGGTAACTAGAAGTTCCAATCGCGCCTTGTAACGCGGCGAAATAAGTTGGCGTGAAATCTCCGTTAGTAAAAAATCCATCACGAGGCGCATTTGGAGTGTCTATGTGGCTATACCAGGAATGAAGAAAACCACCAACAGCCCAGCTACCACCTGCCCAGTCATTTCGATCTCGAACAGAAATATCGCTCCGCATGGCTTCGCAGGCTTCGTCTGCATTCGGAAAGTATTGACCGAAGAAATAAACCGAAGCACGACTCTTGCTGCCCTTTCCTTGCAATCGTTCTGCAACTAAGGCCGTATTCGAAAGGCCGTCTGTAAATTCTGATAATCGAACGGATTCATATGCAACATACGCGCCGTCCCCAATTTTTAAACTGCCAACTCGAGTGGGATACGGTTCGCTTCCCATGTTCACCCGGTAATTAATACCTTGACCTCCATCGGACGGACAAACCAAAACACGAGGTCGAACGTCATCAAAATCGAATTTCGGCATCCCCTGGACATTCATTTGAGTCTTCATGATTTTAGCCGAATCCAAGACGACTTCGAGATCGGCTAAAATGGGAACCCAAGGACCGAATTGATAGGTAGGTATTCTACCGCAACCTGGTTGAAAACTGCGCCATCGTGTCTCGTAGTTCTGACACGCCATCGCTATCTGTCGCAAATTATTCTGACAACTGATACGTCGTGAAGACTCCAACGCATATTGGACTCCAACTAAACTCATCGCAACGAGAATCGCAGTTACGCCAATGGCGACAATTAGCTCGATGATCGTGAGCCCATTTCGAGCGTATCGTGCTATTTCCCTCGCTTGAATCACTGCGTAATCTTCCCCACCAATTTGAACGTTCCAAGCAACTCGTTCTGCGAAAAGACTCGAACGCTCTCGATGACCGTCGACGTCGTGTCAGCTGTCGGTGCTGTAAAGGTGATACACATCGTATCGTTATCAAAGCTTGTCAATGCGACAATTCCTGGGCCAGCATATTCAATCCTCGCGTTGTCGAGCTTTTTGCTTACACGTTCGGAGAACGGAATTTCAAACTGAAAAGACCCACCACCTTTTAATGTCCGGAAAAATAGCCGACTTGAGCCGAAATTGTCGTGCGTATCCGTCTTCCAAACGTACGTAGCGTCACAAATTATTAGCGACGTTTATTGGTGATTACGACACGATCAAATGTGTCTGCTGCGTCAATCTCAGTTGGCAAGAACTCAATCAAGATCTTAGTCCAGTCGTCCGAAAACTTTGCCTTTGAATATGAACGCTCGCAATGTACCGATAGTTTATCGGGATCGATTAGTTTTGATTCGATGGGGTGAAGCTCAAATGCGAATTCCATTTTTGATCCTGCGGGAACGACTCCAAGATCCATTCGGTTGTTCACAAATCGGACAGGGGAAACACTATCCCAATGGAGCGTTAACAACTTGCTGAAAGGTATCGGTTGATCGAATTCGATTCTAACGCTTGAGCCACGCGGTCCTTCCGCACCCGCTTGAACGGTCAAAGGGACATTGCGACGCTCACCAACCCGAATAATCTTGTCACCGAATTCGATATCGGTGCATCCACACGATGAAGTAACTGAAGAAATTTGAAGATCGCTACCTGTTTCGTTAGAAAGTACTACTTCTCTACGTACCGGTTCGCCCGTGCTTAGAACGCTTCCAAGGTGAACGACTCCAAACTCGATTCCTCCCTCGGGTTCCAGTGTATTGGCAATATTTCGTAAATTTCGCGAAACTGGCCATTGTTTTTTTGGGACGGAATCTGATCATACAACGTCCGATTGATTAATCGGAACACTTGGAGTCGATTCTCTGTCAACAAAACGTAGTATTCAAGTCCCACTTTGTCGACAGTAGGGCGTATCGACTTATGGTTCACCCATGCGAAAATGGACTTTGGATTTATATATACCACACCACTGAGCGACCCATTGGGTTCCGAACTCCTAAATGAAAACGGACCGCGTCCGTAAGTCATTTCGGCACCCTGGATTTTCTCCCGTTCACTGGTAACCGCCATGATGTATTCGACGTTCGGATCTTCCCGTGCGTGCAACATTTCAAAGGATTGGCCGTCCAAAACAATCGCAAGAACAATCAAACTGCGAGCCAGTATCATATATTCCTCATTGAAATTACATCATGAGATCATTACGACTGCACGTCCGCGTGCGACCAAAATGACTTTTTGAAATTCCTCGTATGCACTCTAAGTACTCGTACAAGTTCCTCCCACCCATGAGGTGGCAGTCCCATTACGGCAAGCCTGGCCATCAAGATAATCCCAGTTACATGTCACCTTCATTTTACAGTAACCCGTAGAAGGACAACTTGTGCAGTTATGGCCGGAATTAGGGCCTGTACAGAACTTTTTTTCCGCACCGGAGGCAGGTACCCAATTATCTCCTGAACAATTCATCCAGCCAAATACATTGCAGTCGGATATGTCCGGTGTGCAAATGCCTTCCCAAACCATACAGCTCGCGTTGGAAAAAGTCGTACAGTCGTCTCCCCCGAAACACCTCTCCATCTCAGCATAACTCAACTCCCGCGTGTTCATCGGAATTGTTATCAATACTCCGCAAAGCACAATTGCAAATCCGCCAAATAGAATTCTTAACATCTGGTTGTCCTCGAATTTCAGTAAACACAATCGAATTACGCCCGTGCAAAAATGGGCATGTTCATGCTCGGTAAATGTAAAGCGACAAAAGTAAATCATCTGTTGTCCAGAAAATGCAAATTTTGTTTAATTTGCCAGTGTACGTCGCCGATGCAGTCAATCGCATAGGCGACGTAACTCATTGAAACACTTTCTAGTTCTGAAGATTCTATCGTTGACACCTTGGTAATCGATACCAACTTCGTTGGCGATTTCCGTCGTCGACATACCATCGAGTCTCATCCTCCAAATGCGCCGATGTAAATCGGTTGGGAGCCTCGTGAGACACTCCTGCAAGAGTACTTCAAGGTCGATTACTAACGCCATGTCAAGCGTCGATAGCCTTCCAACGGGTGCTTGTCATGGAAGTCGAGAATGGCTTGCTTCTCCCAATCCTCGAGCCACCAATCACGCGGTATCTTGCCGTTGTGCTCATTGATCTTTCCGTAGCGCTTTAGCCATGTGTGGTACTTGCTGTTTGGCAGTTTGGCCCACTTCAGCAGGTCTTTGCATGGAATGTCCGATCGCTCGATCCAGTACTTCATGTAGTCGACAATCTTGTCGCGAATATCTTGGGGGACCCAAACGCCTTCTAGAGGTCCCCATTGGCTTTTTTTGCCCGAACGTTCTCCTCCATGAGCTCTGCGATTACTTCGTTCTTGTGGATGAGCTTCTCTTGCAGCCTTCGGATTTGCTGCTCCTTAAGAGCGTTGATTTTGGCTTCGGCCAACTTGCTGGCCTTATCCGATTTGGCGGTCTTCTCGAAAGCCTTCTCTGCCTGCTCCATCACCACAGCAACCCACTGATGGATCTGCGTTGGCTGAATCGATAGCTCTTCGGCTATCGTGGCAATCGACTCTTTTCCTTTTAGGTGCCGCCGAACGATGGCAGCTTTTTGTTCCGCTGTGAATTTTCTACGTGAATTGGTCATGGAAATCTCTCCGGTAAAAGGGTTATATTAACCTATTCAACAGAAATTTCAGTTCCTACTGGGGCAAGACAGACAGATTCCAGTGAAATAAATCGCAGCTTTTTCAGACCGCCCTATTCTCGTTTGGAATACTTCCGTAAACCGTCTCACGTATTCCATGAGAATAATCTCGATTTAACTCGTTTGCAGGTAGGTAAACGAGTCCAAGAGATTCGTCTTCCCAGTGCATCCTAAATAGTGCAATTGCAGAAAGCTTGGGCCCCATCGACGTGAGAAGTATATTGTGGTCCGTTGCGAACGGAGCGATAGCATTCCGAACCGCATCGAATCCATGATCGCTCGAATATGCGTCGACCTCAAAAACAAGCACGCCGGAATCTTTTTCAAAAGCTGCTCGCTGCTTCTGCATCCTAGATTGATTTTGCGGGTCAATGCTATTCTTTTGTAAGCCCAGTAGCGTCACCGAGGGCTCAAAGGTCGCAATTAGATGTTTGACTCGGTCGACATCGTAGCCAG